>JAITMY010000027.1 GCA_031290755.1 Prevotellaceae bacterium | reverse complement strand
CGGGGTCAATCTTCTTGTGCTGCTGATCCACGTAGGCAATCTTCACGGTGTCGCCCAGCTCGAAGGTGCCGCTGTCCACCGCCTCCAAGCCCATGATGGTGCGGAAGAGGGTAGTCTTGCCCGCCCCGTTCGGCCCGATGATGCCCACGATGCCCGCGGGCGGCAGGGTGAAGCTCAGGTTCTCAAACAGCACCTTATCGCCAAAGGACTTGCTCACGCCCTGCGCCACGATCACCTTGTTGCCCAGCCGCGGCCCGTTGGGGATGTAGATTTCGAGCTTATCCTCCTTCTGCTTGCTGTCCTCGTTGAGCATCTTGTCGTAGGCGGCCAGCCGCGCCTTGGACTTGGCCTGCCGCGCCTTTTGCCCCATGCGCACCCACTCCAGCTCGCGCTCCAGCGTGTTGCGGCGCTTGCTCTCCTGCTTTTCCTCCTGCGCGAGGCGGTTCGACTTCTGGCCGAGCCACGAGGAGTAGTTTCCCTTCCACGGGATGCCCTCGCCGCGGTCGAGCTCCAAGATCCAGCCGGCCACGTTGTCCAAGAAGTAGCGGTCGTGGGTTACGGCAATCACCGTGCCCTTGTACTGCTGCAAATGCTGCTCGAGCCACTGTATGCTTTCGGCGTCGAGGTGGTTGGTAGGCTCGTCGAGCAGCAGCACGTCAGGCTCGCGCAGCAGGAGGCGGCACAGCGCCACGCGGCGGCGCTCGCCGCCAGACAGGGTGCGTATCAGCGCGTCGGGTTCGGGGCAGCACAGCGCGTCCATTGCCCGCTCCAGCTTGCTGTCGAGCTCCCAGCCGTTGGCGTGCTCTATCTTTTCGGTCAGCTCGCCCTGCCGCTCGATGAGGAGGTTCATCTCCTCGTCGCCCATAGGCTCGGCGAATTTGGCGTTCACCTCCTCGTACTCCCGCAGCAGGTCAACTACCTCCTGCACGCCCTGCTGCACCACCTCCCGCACGGTGGCGCCCTCGTCAAGCTGAGGCTCCTGCTCGAGGTAGCCCACGCTGTAGCCCGGCGCCCACACCACCTCCCCCTGGTAGGACTTCTCGATGCCGGCAATGATTTTCATCAGCGTGGACTTGCCCGAGCCGTTCAGCCCTATGATGCCTATCTTCGCCCCGTAGAAGAACGACAGGTAGATGTCCTTCAGGATTTGCTTGTTGTTCGTCGGGAGGAGCTTCCCCACGCCGTTCATGGAAAAAATAATCTTTTCGTCTGCCATAAGGTTTTTATAGTATTAGGTAATATTCTGCGGCGAAGGTAGGTAAAACTTTTGAGCCAACAAGCCCCGCTTATTACTTTTTTATGCTAATTTTATATCAAATCCCAAGGGTTTTGTACGTGTAATTCAACTATATACTTGAAGTCAGAAGTATTGCGCGTAAGAAGGGTCAAATTGTGACAAATTGCAGTGGCTGCAATAACGGCATCGGGCAGCTTAATGCGGCAGCGCCTGCATAGCGCAATAGTAGCCTGCACCACCTCTTCATTCAACGGGTATATTACTGCGCAGTCAACAAAAGCGGACAAAACGTTATAGGCGTACAGCGGAGCGTTATAGCGCAAAATCTCAATTTGTGAAATAACGGAAACGTTGGGCGTTGTATCCACCACATCAGACATAAAAGACATTGCGGCGGAAGGTAATTTGTTCGCCAAGTAGTCTATAGCAACGTTCGTGTCTATTAAATATTTCTGTCCCATTCGCTGCGGCTATTTTTCAGGTAGGTTTGAAAATCCTCGTACTGCTCGTTTGAAAGGCGAAGCGCCCCTGCAAGCTGTTTTGAAAGTTTTTTCTTTGGGGGCGCAACGTGGGGCAGCTGGTGAATAATCCGAATCATCTGCGTACGCTCTAAGTCGTTCAGCAGCGCCATTGCCGTGCTGTCTCTTATTTCTACTAATGCTGTGTTCATAATAACTTTTTTTATGTCGTATAATATATTTCCGGCGAAGATAAGCCTTTTTCTTAATCCTACAAGCCCCGCCTGCCCCCCGCGCACCCCGCCGAGCTGGTAAAGCTCCTGCTATTTGAAGAGTGAAGCCATGTACTTAGCGGTCTCCGGGTCGCGGTGGTCATGAAAAGGGCTTACTTTTGTGTCAAGCCCTACTATCGCCTCCATGTCTTCCGGGCTTAGCTCAAAATCAAAGATGTTGAAGTTCTCCACAATCCTCGCCTTGTGGGACGATTTGGGAATTGCGACAATGCCTCTCTGCATCAGCCACCGCAAAACAACCTGCGCAACGGTCTTTTGGTGTTTTTTTGCCACCGAAGCTAACAGCGCATTGCCAAAAAGGTTGTTTATGCCCTCGGCGAAGGGCGCGCACGATTCGTGCTGCACGTTGTTGTCCGCCATAAACTTGGACGCCTCACGCTGCTGGCAAAAGGGGTGCGTCTCTACCTGATTTACCGCCGGGGCTACTTCGTTAAACAGCATCAGGTCTATCAGCCGGTCGGGCGGAAAGTTGCTCACCCCAATGGCTCGGATAAGGCCCTCCTTGTAGAGCTCCTCCATCGCCCTCCAAGAGCCGTACACGTCGCCGTAGGGCTGGTGTATCAGGTAGAGGTCAATGTAGCTGAGCTGCATTTTTTTCAGCGACTGCTCAAAAGCCCTTTTTGTGCCATCGTAGCCTGATTTTTGTATCCACAGCTTGGTGGTTACAAAGAGGCTTTCCCGCGCTACGCCGCTACTTCTGACCGCCTCGCCAACCGCTTCCTCATTCAGGTAGGCGGCGGCGGTGTCTATGAGCCGGTAGCCTGCGCGTATCGCTTCGCGCACGCTGTCGGCGCACTCCTGGGCATCTTCTATCTGGTAAACGCCAAAGCCCAAAAGGGGCATTTCTACGCCGTTGTTGAGCACTACATGTTGCATATTCTCCTCCGCTTGCTATGGGTTAATAGTTTTTTCATTTCCCCGCCGCCGGCCCAGCCACCGCCGCACCGGTTCATCGTACAGCTTCAGCGCAGCGTAGGCGAGGCCGGCGCTGCCTATAAGTATGAGCAGCGCCACCGGCCACGAGGCCGACAGCGCTATGTGGGTGTCCGACACCCAGCCGTTGTAGAGGTAGATGAGCGGGTAGTGCGTGATGTAGAGGGGGTAGGACAGGTCGCCCAGCAGCTTGCAGAGCCGCGAGGCGTACTTTCCCCGCACCTCGCCGCTGGCGCCCCAGTACACGATGAGGGGGAACGCCAGCGTTACGGCCAGCGCGTCGTACAGCCCGTTGACCCACAGCCGCTCGCTGCCGCCCAGGCGGGGCATGGCCAGCAGCGCCACCACCAGCAGGCTGCACCCCCCAAAGGCGTGGGGCAGCTTGCCCGGCTTTGCCACGCGCGACAGGAGCAGGCCGGCGCAAAACGGAAACATGAGCCGCGTGAAGCCTATGCGCAGCTGCTCGGCCGTGAGCGACCAGCCGCCCTCAATGTCGCCAACCGGGCTGGTAACCGCAAAGTGCACCAGCGCAGCGCCCGCTACGGCGGTTAGCGCCGCCAGCGCGGTTTTGGAGAGCCGCCGAAGCACCAGGGCGTACAGGATATTGGCGAGGTACTCGAAGAAGAGCGTCCACGCCGGGCCGTTGAGCGGGTGCGTTTCGACCCAGCCCCTGATGTTCATCGACGGGGGCACCGGCAGCAGCGTCATTCCGATAAGCATAACGCCCAGCATCTGCCACAGCGGAATGCCGTGGACAACCGGGTAAACCGCCGAGTCCTGAAAGTAGAAGGACACCGCGCCCAGGGCCATGCCCAGCACCACCAGCGGGTGCAGCCGCGCGAGGCGGCGCCTGAAGAACTGCCCCACGCCCATTTTGCCCCAGCGGTCGTCGTAGGCGTAGCCAATGACGAAGCCCGAGAGCACAAAGAACAAGTCCACCGCCAGGTATCCGTGGCTGATGACTTCGTTTACGCGCGTGGTGGAGTGGGCTTCGCAGAGGTGGAAGGCCACCACCACCACGGCGGCCACGCCCCGCAGCCCGTCCAGTATGGCGTAGTGCGGCTTTATAGGTGCGGCTTGGCTCATGGGTGGGGCTACGGTATGATGGCGCTTTCGATTTCGCTCCAGGGGCCTTTTTCGCCCTGTTCGTTCTGCCAGCAGATGGCCACGTACACCGTGCGCCCGCGCTCCTCCTCGGCAAATTCGAGGGTGAAGGGCGTGTGGGTGGCCAGCACGCTGCGGGTGAGGGTGGCGGGCGAGGTGGGCGGCGCGTCGAGCACCGCGTAGAGGATTACGGCCCCGTTCACGCCGTAGGGCTTAGCCTTGCCCGCGCTGCCCATGTCGTGGAAGGCCACCCGCAGGCGGCGCACGTCGAGCACGTCAATGTTGAGCTCCGGGCGCGAGGTGGGCACGGGGACGGGCGAGTGCGTGCCGTCGTGCACGTGCAGCCCCAGCGCAACGCGCTCCGCGTCGGAGATGGCGGGGTTGCGCAGCTGGAAGTTCACCAGCGCCCTAACAAGGGCAATGAGCGCCGCGCGGGCCGCATTCTTCTGCGCCACGATAACCGAGGTCTTCTCCGGGCTGTCCGCCTGCTGGTGCAGCGTGGCAAACCCTGACGCGGCCACTTGCAGGTTAGTAAAATCCTGCGGGTTAATGCCCCACGGAAAAATGTGCGGGGTTAGCTGCGCGATGAAGTTAGCGCTCCACGCTACCAGCTCCGAGTCCCTTGCGGGGATGTAATCTGTGTTCATAAGGCTATGGTTTAAAGGTAAGTAATTCGCGCGTGGGGGAAGCATCCACAGAGGTCTGGGGAGCATCCACAGACCTCTGGGGGACTTCCGCAGAGGTCTGGGAGTCTTCCGCAGAGGTCTGGGAGGCTTTCGCAGA
>JAITMY010000174.1 GCA_031290755.1 Prevotellaceae bacterium | reverse complement strand
GCCACGCCGCTGCCTGTGCTGTGCGGGTAGAGGCTCGTGCGCTGGCTCAGGTCGAGGAGTTCACCCTGAGCGTTGGTAGAGCCATAGTCGGCAAAGATGATGGGCACGGCGCCCATGTCTGTCCATCCGGCAGGGGTGATGCTGGCCTTGCAGGTGGTGTTGAGGAACACCGCTTTGGGTGAGTTCTGCCAGGGGCGGCCAAAGAGGTTGTTGTTGAAGCCCGGGTCGCCGTCGATGGTGCATCCGCTGAAGACGTATCCCCATGCGGTACCCGCGCCGTGGTTGGGCGCAACGATGACGGAGCCGGAGCGCTTGACGTAAATCAGGCATTGGTCGAAGAATGCGTCGCCACTGCCGTAAATGAAGTCCACCGCGCCCTCGATGCGGCACGACAGCAAGTAATGCCGATAGCTGCCGGTGAAGTAGGTGTCCTGATAGCCGCGCATGGTGCAGCCGTTGAAGGTTGTTTTGTCGGCATTGGCGAATACGGCGAGGGCTTGAGGGCCTGCCTGCGCGGTGTAGCCGTGGGTGTTTTCGAGGGTCATGTTCTCGAAGTAGCAGCTGGCGCCTCGCACCACCACAGCAGCGTTGTCGCCATAGCTGCCAAAGGCTGCGTCTTCGTTGGTAATGGTGTCGCCCACGATAACGCTATCGCGGCATTGGCCAATGAAGTGCAGGTAAGGCTTGGTAACGGGGATGAGCGTGTGCTGGTTGCGGTACACGCCGTTTTTGACGTAGATAAGCCAGGGTGACGAGAGGCCTGTAGGCGCAGCGTCGATAGCGGCCTGCAGGCTGAGATGCTGCCCGCTTCCGTCGGCTGCCACCACCGCATCGAACAAGCGCTGAATGGGCTGGGGACGCGTCATGGTGGTGAAATTTAAGCTGAGGCCTGCAAAGGGATTGTCCGACAAATCGCTGAGCGCGGCTGCCGGCACGATGAGCGTATGCTCCGTTCCGTATCCCAAGCCGGAGTAGCGCAGCGTAACGGTCGTGGAGCCGAACACGGGGCTGACTGTTTGCCCGTCGAGGGTGATGTTTCCCGTTCCGGCCTTCATGCGCTCGTTGAAGCTGAGCGTAATGGTGCCGCTTGAGGAGGCTGTTGTGGAGTTTTGGGCTGGCGAGGCCGAAACAAGCAGAGGTGCGTCAAAGTCGGGCGCAAGCGTTTTGTCGGCATACACAAAAATGTTGGTGAGGGCAGTTCCGTCGTTGTCGGTAGCATTGCCCCGCACTCCGCTGGCAAGGTCGGCCACCCAGCGGATGTACACCTTAGGTTGATTTTCGGCTTGCGAGGGTAGGGTTGCCTCGCATACGGCCCATCCACTGTTGTACACCGCGCCAATGTCCACCGTGTCGATGTTGGTATAGGCTTCGCCGGTGAGCGAGTACTGCATGATTTGCCGGTTGAAGACGTGGTAGTTGCCGCCCATGAGAGAGCTAACGCGAATATGGGTGTAGTCGGTGGTGGCAAAGCTGGCCTCGAAGTATCGCTGCTTGGCGGGCGTGGCAAAGTCGGTGTCGTCGGTGATGCCGCTTGTCCACTTGCGTGCGCAGGTGTAGCTGGGGCTGAAGCTGCCGGTGTTGGCCAGCCAGTTGACGGTTGCGCCTGAGGGTTCGTGCAGGTTGATGATGCCGGTGTTGGCGGTCTCCGAGTAGAAGTCGCCAGCCCGCGCCGTGCGTGGCTCCTGCACCTTAAAGTTCCACCCCACGATGAAGGGAATTTCGTCGAATGTGGCGGTGAGGGTAACGTCAGCCGTTACCTGCAAGCTTCGTGTGGGGCTGCTGGTTTGGTCATCCCAGTACAGGAAGGTGGCCACGGCGTTGGGTATCACGGTGGCCGTAACGATGGTGTTCTGCTCGTACCGTCCGTTGGTGGGCGCGGGCGCGAGGCTAAGCTCCCCCCAGCGGCTGCCCTCGATGTTGAGGTTAAGGCTGTAGGTGGGCACCGCCTCAAACACCGCAACAACCGTCATGTCCTCGTTCAACGTCAGCTCCAGCGTAGCCAATTCGGTTAGCATCGCGCCCGCACCGTTGGTCCAGCTCACAAACCGGTAGCCGAAGTTGGCCGTCGCCGTAAGCCTGAGCGTGCTACCTTGGTCGTAGGTGTCGCTGTTGATGTTGCGGGCAATCTCGCCCGCTCCGTCGATGCTGACCGAGGCGTTGAGGCTTACCTGCGGGGCTGACGAGGCGTAGTTGCCCCAAATCTTCAGGTCAAATAGGTAGGCGTTCTGCTCCGCATTGAGGTTGGTGAGCTTGATGGCGACGTTTGTCTCGTTGATTGCTGCTGCCACGGTTGCGCCACTTGCGGGGCTGGCCACCGCGCTGCTAACCGACACCCAATCGGCGTCGGTAGCCGCCTTTTTCCACAGCTGGTAGCCCCGATTGCTGCCGGTAGCGCCATGAACAAACTCCACGCGCGTTATGGAGGCCAGCGGCGACAGCTCGATGTAGGGCGTGGCCGTCTTTGCCGCCATTAGCCATCCATCCGACACGAGCGTGTAGCTGAAACGGTCGGCGTTGTGGCCTGTCGGGTCGGCCTGCACCTCGCGGAGCTTGTAGATGAGCGTCTCGTTCGAGAAGCTGGTCGTTTTGGTTACGGATGTCTCCGTGGTCGACGATGCAACGGCGCTCCATGACTGAAACGTTTCGTTAACCAGCAGCTTTTCGTTGTCGCCCTGCGCTTTTGCGCCAGCCGACAGGAGGAGGAGGGCAGGGAGAAGAAAATACTTGTTCATGATTTGATGATTTGAAGGTTTGAAAATTTGAAAATTTATGGCCACTCATGCGTAGATTTGCTTACCAGCTCATTTTTCACTATCCACTACTCACTATTAGCTATTCACGGCAAGATTTATTGATATGTTCGACCAGCCAGGCCAGATAAACCTCAAGGTTTGTATAGCCCCCACAAAGGGTAGCGCTGTTGCGGTCGGCGGCGTTGTTGGGGTCAAGGCTGTTGGCAAGCTCCCAGGCATCGGGCATACCGTCGTTGTCGGTGTCGAGCGGGGCGGGTAGCGAGGCGTAGGTGTCCCATCCGCCCACATCGCTCTGCGTGTCGATGAGGCCTATTTTGGTGGTGCCGTTGGAGGCTCTGTTGGTGGCGGGTAAGCCGTTGCTCAGCTCGTTGGCTATGCGGGCGTCGGTGTTGTCGCGCCGGTAGCTGGCGCCCACGTAGCTGAGCACGCGCTCGTAGGCGATTTCGGCGGTGTGGGTGATGGCCTGCGGCACAGCAAACTCAGCCGTCAGCTTGATGCCCTCCACGCTGCCTCCGGGGAGCGGACCGTTGCCGGTGTTGGGCTGCAGCCCTTGCCAGTTGTCGGCAGTAACGTTGCTGTAGCCGTTCACGTAGTTGCCCGCAAGCCAAAACTTGCCCCACACCGGCGTTGTCTGAGCGTTGCCGTCGGTAAGGCTTTGCTGGTTGGGCGAAAAGATGCGGTACTTAACGCTTCCGCTGCTCGTGGCACGTCCCGATTTGTAGTAGTTGTTCACCATGTTGTACACTCCGCCCTCTCCCGCGTAGCCGCTGTTGCTGCCCCAGTTGTAAACAACGTTGTTGCGGAAGTCCACCTTCTCCACATCGGGCTGGTTGGAGTATCTGCTGCCGCAAAAGCGGGGGTTGCGGCTGTCGTGGTGAGCCAGCAAATTGTGGTGGAACGAGGCCCCCTTGCCGCCCCAGATGCCGCCATAGCCGTGGCTGCCCTTCTCGTGCACGGAGGTTCGCAGGCTTTCGGATATTACGCACCACTGCATGCTGAAGTTCGTGTTGTCGTAGAACGAGGCGGTCTCATCCGTGCCCCAGCTCACCGAACAGTGGTCAATGATAAGGTTACTACGGTTGCGTCCCCCCAATGCGTCGTCCTCCGATTGCCGCACATCGCCCATCCTGAAGCGTAGGTAGCGCACAATAACGTTATTACCGTTGATGACCACCCCGTAATTCTTGACGCAGATACCGTCCCCAGGCGCGGTTTGCCCTGCAATGGTAATGTTTCCGCTCACGTTTATGCGGGAGCTAAGCTCAATGATGCCCGACACGCCAAACACCACCGTGCGCCCCGTTTGGCTCACCGCGTCGCGGAGCGACCCTGCCCCTGCATCGTTGAGGTTGGTAACGAGGTAAACCGACCCGCCTCGTCCGCCGGTAACATCCCTGCCAAAGCCATCGGCACCCGGGAATGCGCGAAGCTCGGCGTTGTCGATGGCCTCGCGGCGCGTGATGCTGATGCGCTTGCGGTCTACCGCGCCGTTGACCTCCTCGACCTCCACCTCCACCTCAGCGCCAGCGCGGTTGAGCTTTGCCGCAGTGAGGCCGCTAACCTCGCCTACGAAGGTGTTGGCGCCGCCCAAATCGCTCAGCGTAGCTAAATTTTCGGCCATATCATCCGGCGCGGGATAGTAGCGGTAGCTAATCCTTTTCAGCCCCGCCTGAGTCTCCACCTTAAAACGAATGATGGGGTTCACGTTGCCGTAGGCGATGGCCTCGCCAGGCAAAAATGTGATGAGCGACGCGGCATGGCTGGTGTCCGTGGCGGCTGTGTCGTTGGGGACGGTGTCGGCTTTGAGCAGCAGCGCAACCGTTGCCCGCAGGGACTTTCCGGCCTTGTCGATGGCCTGCACGCGCAAGCCTGTTGCCTCGCCAAAGTTGAGGTCGGAGGCGGTGAGCCTGCGCTCGTAAAGCGTGTCATTGTCGAACGCGGTAACGGCGCTGCCCAATGCCCGCGCGTCATCGCCCGTCATGGCGTAGGCCGACACCGTCTGCAGCCCTTTGCTGGCGTGCACGGCGAAAGCTACTTGCGGCTCAACGGCCAACACCTCCAGCGTATCGTTGGTTGCGCCCGCAAACGTGATGTAGAGCAGCGCAGACGTGCTGTCGCCGGGCGTAACGGTGCTGGTGTCCGGCGTGTCAGGATTGGGGATTTCAACCCCCGGCAAGTTTTCCGTTCCGCAGGAGGCGAGCGCCAATGCCAACGCAATGGTGGGGATGATAATGTTTTTCATTTTATTGGAATAAAAGGGAGACATAAAGTTAAAATTAACTATTCACTATTCGTTATTCACTATTCACTATTCACTATTAACTATTCACTATATTGCGCTTTGGTTATATGCTCCACCAGCCAAGCCAAATACACCTCAAGGTTAGTATAGCAGCTGCTAAGCGTAGTGCTGTTGCGGTCGGCGGCGCTGGTTGGGTTGAGGTTGTTGGCCAGCTCCCATACGTCGGGCATACCGTCGTTGTCGGTGTCGAGCGGGGCGGCGAGCGAGGCCAGCATTGGCCAGCCGCCAACGTCCTGCTGGTTGTCGATGATGCCGTTGGTGCTGCCATTGCTGCCGGAGTAGGTGTAGGTGCCGTTGCGGGCTTCGCCAACCACGCGGAGGTCAACGGCGTCGCGGTTGAGGCTTGCGCCAGCGTGGGTTAGCACGCGCTCGTAGGCAATCTCGGCGCTATGCTGCGTGATGGGAGCCGATGTAAATGGCGTGGTACGCTTAATCTGCGCCTTCCGCGCCGCATCAATACCCTGAATGCCGTAAGCCCAGTTGTCGGCGGTGGCATTGGCGCTGCCTGCAACGTAGTTACCCTCCACAAACAAGCCTCCCCACACGTTGATGATGTTCACAAACCGCCCGCTGCCGTCGTCCTCTGTCTTTGCGCCGGGCGCGTAGAGGCGCTCGCGAATGCTGCTCTTGGTGGCGGGACCCGGCTTGTAGTAGTTGTTCACGAAGTTGATGTCGGTGGCCTCGCCTCCGTAGGCGCTGTTGGTTTGCCCCCAGTTGTACACCACGTTGTTGCGGAAGTCCACAGGGCTAAGCTTGCCAATGCTTGGGTCGGCGCAGCTCAGGCAAACCTCACCCGAGGCGAAGCGCGGGTTGCGGCTGTCGTGGTGAGCCAGCAAGTTGTGGTGGAACGACGTGTTTTGCCCTCCCCAAATACCGCCATAGCCATGCGCCCCCTTCTCGTGGAGCGAGTTTTTGAGGCTTTCGGAAAGGAGGCACCATTGCAGGCTGAAATCCTTCACCTCGTAGAACGAAACGCACTCATCCGTGCTCCAGCTCATCGAGCAGTGGTCGAGGATGATGTTACTATGCCCGCGCCCCCATATCGCATCGCTCTCCACACCGTTTGCCGCGCCCATGCGGAAGCGTAGGTAGCGTAGCACCACGTTGTTGTCCTCCACCGTTACGTCGTACCCTGCGAGGCAGATACCGTCGCCAGGTGCCGTTTGCCCCGCAATGGTGATGTTGCCGTTTTTGATTGCCAGCCGCTTTTGGAGATGAATGGTGCCCGATACCTTAAACAGCACCGTGCGAGCACCTGCCGCCTCCACTGCCGCGCGTAGCGAGCCTGAGCCAGCATCGTTGAGGTTGGTTACGTATAACACCGCGCCGCCCCGCCCACCAGTGGCGTACTTGCCGAAGCCTTCAGCACCGGGGAAGGCGCACAGCTCCGCATCGTCAATGGCTCCGCGACGCGCAATGCTGATACTCCGGCGTACGGTAGCGCCCTCCATATCCTCGGCCACGACCTCCACCAGCGCGGCATTGCGGTTAAATTTGCTCGGCGTGAGGCCCATCACCTCGCCGGTGTAGCTGGTAGCGCTGTTCAAATCGCCCACCGTGCCTAAGATTTCGGGCATATCCTCCGGCGCGGCGTAGTAGTAGTAGCTAATCTTCTTCAGCCCCGCCAGCGCGTCCACCTTCAGGCGAATGATGGGGTTAACGCTGCCGTAGACGGCGGCCTCGCTCCGCAAAAAGGTAATGGCAAGCGCGGCCTGGCTCGTGTCGGTGGTGGTGGTGTCGTCGGGAACGCTGGGCGAGGTGTTGAGCGCCAGCGCGACGGTTGCCCGCAGCGATTTTCCGGCCTTGTCGGTGGCCTGCACGCGCAGGCCGGTAGCGTTGTAAACGTTCACGTCGGCAGCGGTGAGCTTGCGCTCGTACAGCGTATCGTTGTCGAACGCAGTGATGGCGCTGCCAATGGCCTTTGCCTCGCTGCCCAGCATGGCGAAGGCCGACACCGTTTGCAGCCCCCTATTGGCGTGCACGGCGAAGCTCATCTCCGGCTCGCTGGCCAACACCTCCAGCGTGTCGTTCCTTGCGCCAGCAAAGCCGATGTAGAGCCAGGCTGCGGTGGTGTCGCCACTCACAGTGGGAGTAGTATCCGGCACGTTAGGGTCGGGCTTCACTTCCGGCAAATTAGCGGCACCACAGGCAGTGAGCGCTAACACCAGCATCAAGGCAAAAAATAGCTTGTTTTTCATTGTACTTGTAAAGAAAAAATAAGGACATTGCATACTATTCACTATACACTATTAACTATTCACTATTCACTACCGATAGGAAGGACACTGTGTCAGCATCGGATTAGCATCAATCTCCGACTGTGGAATGGGGTAAAGCTCATTCTTTTCGGGCGTAAAATAGTTGTAGGAGCTGTTAAGCTTGTCTAAGTCGAGCTCCGCCATGCGGTAGTACTTCCGCTTGGTATCCTCCGAGTAGTTGCCGTTCTCGATGGAGTTCAGCAAATCCTCGGCGTTGGTGGCGCTCTTGATGGAGTTGATGCGCATTTGCCACAGCGTGGGGTTGGTCGCGGTGTTGATGGAGTAGTCGGCCACGTACTCGGCGGGATACACGGCGGTGGCCGCGTCGTTACGAAATTCTTCCATGTTTGCACGTGCTTTGCCGATGTAGGCAGAGTAAATGTTCCACCGCAACAGGTCGTACTTGCGCAGCCCCTCGAAGCATAATTCCAGCATCCGCTCGCGCACGATGGCGTAGCTGAGATTATCGTTCGACTCTGCCACGAGCTTGTTCCAAACGCCCGTCGGCACGTCGGCCAACGCATCTGCGCCCGCCCCGTCGTTGATGGGGCGGTTGTACCCGCGGCGGCGGAGCATGTTAACCTTCTTGCGCGCCTCCTCCTTGTTGCCAAAGTACCACTCCACCTCGGCGTTCATGAGCAGCACATCGGCGTAGCGAAGCATAACCCAGTTGATGTTGGTGCGGTCTTTGTCCAAGTTGGCCTCCGTGGGGCTCCAGTGGCGGCGCCACTTGCCGGCGGTGTAGTCCACGCTGTTGCGGAGCAGATACACGTTGGTGTCGTTGATTTCGTAGGTGCACACGGCCAGCTCGCGCCGCTTGTCGTTGGTGTAGCGGGCATCGGTGAGCTGCATGAGCTGAGAGTTGCGCTCCACCACCACCGGATTTCCGTCGGCATCCACCACCGGTTTCTCCTTCGTTGCGGGCTGGTAGGCGATGTAAAACGCAGGCACCGCCAGCACCTCGCCGCTGCCCTTGCTCCACTTGCATAGCTCGCTTTGCCTGCCGCTGTTGAGGACGCCCAAACGCCCGCCACCGCTGTTGTTGGCGTAGGTGAAGCCCACCTCAAACATGTTTTCGCCGTAAGCGTCGTTGGCGAAGGTCATCGTGCTGCGGAACACCTGCTCGTAGCTGGGGTTGAGGGCATACTCGCCGCTGGCAATCACCTTAGCCGTTTGCTCTTGAGCCATGCGATACAGCTGTTCGATGCGTAGCGGGTCGTCGCGCCGCGCCATACGGCACTGCATCGCGCTTCGCCCGTCGTCGGCAGTCAAATCCCAGCGCAGCGAGTAGCCCGCGGCGTGCAGGCAAATGCGTGCCAGCAGCCCCCGCGCCGCTCCCCGACACACGCGCTCCTGCTCGTTGCCCTGCTGGCTTCGCGGCAGCAGCAGGCTATCGGCGGCATACAGCAGGTCGGCAATGATGTGGTCGTAAATGGTATCGCGCGAGCAGCGTGGTAGCCTGTACTCCGTGGCCGGAAGCCCAATGTCGGTTGGTGCGGTCATAAACGGCACGTCGCCCCAGTTCTTCACCAGCTCGAAGTACAGCAACGCGCGTAGCGTAAGCGCCTCGCCGAGGTAGCGCCGTAGCTGCCTCGCGTCGGCAAGCGAATCGTTGTGGAGAATGTCCATTTGGCTGATGTGGAAAATCACCGTGTTGGCGCGCTGAACAGCCTTGTAGAGCGTGGTAAAGGGGCCGCTCAGCTCGGTGTTGGTGGGGTTGATGGCGCCCCCCTCGCCACCAAAGTTGACAAGGCCTCCCTTGCCGTTGTCGATGCTCGTGGAGCTGCTGCGCGACTCGTCGGTTTGCACGGGGTAAACCAAGCTCAGGCGTTGCCCAAACAGGTTGTCCTCGGCAAAAGCCGCATACACGCCAAGTAGAGCCATCTCGGCCTGCACCGGAGTGTCGTAAAACCCCTCTTCGACAACAGCAGTCTTGGGGTCAACATCGAGCATATCGCAGCTGGCCATTAGCCCTGCAACGCCCGTAATCATGATGGTGATGAAGTATCTTTTCATGGCAAATCAGAAGGTGAAGTTTATACCGAAGATGTAGTTCTTTGTGCGTGGGTAGGCGCTGTAGTCCACGTTGGGAGCCAGCGGCGAGCTGCTGACGTTCACCTCCGGATCGTAGCCGGTGTAGCTGGTCAGCACGTAAACGTTGTTCAGCGTTGCATACACCCTAAGCTTCTGTATGTGCAGCTTCTTCAGCACGACATTGGGCAGGCTGTAGCCCAGCGTGAGGTTGTTCAGGCGGAGGAACGAGCCGTCCTCCACGCCCCACGACTGGTAGTAGGTGGAGCCGGTAAACGGGCGCGGATACTTAGCGTTAACATTCTGTGCAGCCAGCGCCTCCGGCTTGTAGCGAAGGTCGTTGCCCGAAGGGTCGGTTACGCGCCAGCGCTCGTTCATAATGGCAAGCGCATTATTGTCGTACGCCGCGGCGGATGTAACCTTAAGCTTGTTCATGTTGAACACCTCGCTGCCGTACACCCAGTTGATGAAAATGCTGAGGTCGAAACCGCGCCACGTGAAGGTGTTGTTGAGGCCGCCAAAGTGCGTCGGTGTGGCGTCGCCAATGATGGTGCGGTCGTAGGAGTCTATCTTTCCGTCGGGCACGCCAGCCGCACCGCTGATGTCCTTAAACTTGAGGACGCCCGGTGCGAGGCTATACATGTCGGTGCCCGCAACGCCCGCTTTTAAGCTGTACGCATCGAAATCATTCTGGCGCGAAACCGATGGGATAACCGTGGCATCGAAGTCGAAGTCCTCAACTCGGTAGTAGCCGTCGCTCACGTAGCCGTACATGGAGCCAACCGACTCGCCCACCTTTACCAAGTAGTCTGGCTCGCCGCTGTTGATGCTGCCGGTGGCGTAGAAAAACTCGGTTAGACCCCCAAGGCTGGTAACCTTGTTCTTGTTGAACGAGATGTTGAAGTCAACCGTCCACTGGAAGTCCTCTGCAGTCTTGGCGGCAATGGGCGTAGCGTTAATCGTAAGCTCCCACCCGCTGTTGCGGGTATTGCCCACGTTCTGGTACTGCGTGGTGTAGCCGGTCATCGACGGAACTTTTTGCTCGATGAGCAGGTCGCGCGTGTCGTTCATGTACCAGTCGAGGCTGCCGCCCAACCTCCCGCGAAAGATAGCCCAGTCGAGGCCAATGTTGCGCGACACGGTGGTTTCCCACTTCAGGTTGGGGTTGGCGTAATCCCCTGCATACACTGCCGGCAGCTGACCGTTGGCTACGCTGTACGAGCCGAAGTTGTAGGTGGTAAGAAACTGGTCGTTGCCAATGCGGTTGTTGCCTGCCTGACCGTAGCTGGCGCGAATTTTGAAGCCGCTCAAGCTGACAGTCTTCAAAACGTCGATGCTCTTGATGAAGTCCTCCTCGTCGAGCCTCCAGGCAGCCGAAATCGAGGGGAAGTAACCCCAGCGGTTGTGCGCCGCAAACTTGCTCGAGCCGTCCGCACGAATGGTGGCCGTCATCAGGTAGCGGTTGTCGTAGCTGTAGAACGCGCGGCCAAAAAACGAGAGTAGGGTAGTGGTCGAAACCGACGAGCTGGGGCGCGACGGGCTGGTGCCAAGGCCAAGGTTGTCGAGAACAATACCCACGTCGGGGAAGTAGTTGGTCTGCACCGCTACGCTCTTGCTCGTGGTGCTCATCTGCTCGTTGCCCACCATGAAGTTCATGCTGTGCTGCTCCAAATCGAGCTTGTACGTAAGCGTGTTGGTGTTGCTCCACTTGCGCGCTTCGCCGTCGGCAACACGTGCGTAGATGCCGCCACCCTCGTGCAGCTTGCCCGACTTCGACTCCGAGCCGTTGCTCTGCTCGTTCTTGGAGAAGTCGCTGCTCAACCCTCCCAGCACCTTCAGATTTAAGCCTTTGATTATCTCCCAGTCGGCGCTGCCGTTGAGCGTCGTGGTCGTGTTTCGCTTGTTGCGGTACTCGCTGAGCTGGGTTTTGAGCGGGTTCCACAGGTTGTTGAGCTTAACGCCGGTGTTTGTCTCGTCCTGGTCGAGGTGGAGAAGCTGCTCGTCGGTGTACTGAATGCCCATCGTGGGGCGGTAGAGTAAGGCGTCAATCAAGCGCTTGGTGCTACCATACTCGCCGGAGCCTAACACGTCGCGGTCGGAGTAGTTGACGTTGACAGAGAACGTTACCTTGTTGTCGAATGCCTTATGGTCGAGCTTGAGCTTGGCTATGTTGCGCGTGTAGCCGGTGTTGACAAGGATGCCATCCTCCTGGTTGTGCGTAAAGCCAAGGTTATACTTCGTGGTTTTGGTGCCGCCGTTGACATTTACGCTGTGCGACTGCGAGCTGCCGGTCCTACCAAACAACTCTTCCTGCCAGTCCACGCCTGGGCTGTCGTGGTAGTTGTAGTAGAGGTCGTCCCACTCGCCGTAGTAGTCCACAAACGTGCGCGACGCGCCGTAAATGTCCCTGATGGTGCGCACGTCGTACTGCCACAACGAGAACTCGTAGGGGTTCATCATGGTCATTTTTCGCGACAGCTGCTTCACGCCGTAGTAGCCGTCGTAGCTCACGGTGGTTTTGCCCTCCTTGCCGCCGCGCGTGGTAATAATGATTACGCCGTTAGCCCCACGTGCACCGTAAATGGCCGTCGACGAGGCGTCTTTGAGCACGTCTATGCTCTCGATGTCGGCTGGGTCAACGGCAATAAGACCCTCGTCCGACGGAAAACCATCGATAATGTAGAGCGGCTCGTTGTCCTGCGTGATGGAGCCTCCACCGCGAACGCGGATTTTGATGCTGGCACCGGGAGCACCCTCTGCCGTTACAATCTGTACGCCCGCCACCTTGCCGGTGAGAGCCTCCGCAGCGGTGGTTACGGGTATCTTCGCCAGAGCTTCGCCCTTAATCGACGACACCGCACCCGTAAGATCCTTCTTGCGCATCGAGCCGTAGCCCACAACCACCACCTCATCTATCAGGCTCGCCTCTTCGCTGAGCGCCACGTTGATGATGTTGCGGCTGCCAACCGTTTCCTCGTGCGTGTTCATCCCCAAAAACGAGAACACAAGCACGTCAACCGCCTCTGCCGACAGGCTATATGCGCCGTTGGCGCCTGTGGTAACGCCGCGAGTGCTGCCCTTCACCACCACGCTGACGCCTGCCAGCGTCTGGTCGTTGGCATCCTTCACCGTGCCCGTAACTGTTACCGCCCGCGCCACCACAGGCAGCGCCAACAGTAGGGTCGAAATGAGTATGAAATATAGTGCTTTCATAGTAAACTTACTTCTTTAATTCCAACAATATAAATTCGTGTTAATTCGTGTAATTCCTGGACGATTTTTAATTCGTAATTTTCGATTGAGTATGCTTAACGCTGATGGTTACGCGCTGCCACCCCATGTTAGGCGAGCTGGGATAGTGCGAAAAGGCAAAGGCCTCCTCAATCTTCATAATACCCACAATGGAGTCCTGCGTAGCAAAGGCGTAGGCCACGTTGATAGCCGCATCCTCGCGCGTGGCAAGGCGCTCATAGTACAGGCTGGGGCTGCGGTTCTCGTCCGAGTTGGTTTTTACCAGCGCCCACATGTCGGGCGGATAGCTCACCATCGTGTTATTGTTGTTGTCAGCATCGCTCTGAACCACCACCACCTGACCATCGGTTACGGTTACGCTTTTTGCAATGCCCACCATGGAGGCAGGGCAACGGTTGGCGCTGGTTACGGCGTACTCGCCCTTGCTGCTCATCAGGTCGGAAAATAGCGCCTTGAGTGAGGCTTGAGTGGCGTTGTCAAATTCTGCTGCCGGCTTCTTGATGAAGCGCGTGCGCGACGTCCAGCTTGTGCCGGAGGGGGAGCTGCTGTGGGGCGACACGGGGTAGATGTTGGCCGTGCTGGCGCTGGCAAATACAATGCTTGCCGGGCTGGCTTCGCTCACCTCCGTATCGAGTAGCGTGCGCTTGGCAGCAATGGAGTAGACGCATGGGCGGGCTGTGGGGTTTTTGCTCGACGTGGCGCGAACGCCGCTCGTAAATGCCACCTGGTGGAAAACCTGCGTTAAGCCCTCCACCGATGCGATGGGGCGAATGGGGATGTCGCGCGAGGACGTTTTGTTCTGACGGTTGAGCGCCATAACCCTGAACGCGACAATGTCCGTCGTGTAGGGATCCACCACAAACGAGGTTGAGTGCTGCGAGTAGCCGCCATTGCTCAAGTCGGGGTCTAGCACGTTGATTTGCCCCCGGTTGCTGCCAATAGAATCGGCTGTGCCGTTGGCCTTCACCGCGTAGTAGCTGAGCCGCCACAGGCGAACATCGTACGAGCGTGCGAGGAACGATATGGGCGGAGTCGCGGTAGCGTCCGATGCAACAAGTATTTCGTCGTCGTTGAAGATAATCTCTGGGTCTGCATAGTCAACATAGACTTTCACCGCCACAGCAGCCTTAGTGCGCTGGTAGCGCAGGTCTTCGGCCACGATGCGGAGCTGGGTAACCGTGCTGCCATCAGCTCGCGTCCACTCGGGGCTGATGCTGAAATCGTAGTCGTAGCGACAGTTGGGGCAGCTGGATAGCGCGGTGCCGTCGGTAAAGTCCTTCGACGGGGCGGCGAGCCATACCTCCTCGCCGTTGCTGTATAGCGCGTACACGTCCACCTTGTTGATGCCCCAGCTCATCACCTTGCCCGTGCTGGTGATGCTGGTGTAGCTCTCGAGGTGGGCGTTCAGCGACAGCTGGGCGCAGGAGTTGTCGTAGGTGCAAACGTCAATTTTGGCGCCAATGGCCTGACCCTTGCAGTCGGACGACGTCCACCGGAAGCTGGGAGCTGGCTTTGTGTTCTTCATCGACACCCGCATCACGCGCTCGCTTTGCTGATGCCGCGAGTCGGTGGTCAGCACGCTCACGCCAATGGTATTACCCGCAAGCGTGATGCTGTAGCTGCCCTCAAAGCAGAGGGGGTTGTCGAACTGGCTGAACTCCGTTTGCTGAACGGTGTCCACCACCGACACCGACATCCGGTTCACCAGCCTCACCTTTACCGATGTCAACCCAACAGGCGAGTTAACGGTGAACCGTAAGCTGCCCTGCAAGGCAGCGATGCCCATATTCAGGTCGCGCTCCCATATCGTATCGGCAAACAAGACCTGTGCGCAGGGCAAAAATCCAAGGTCTGGATGTAGCTCATCATCCTTACAAGCTCCTGTTAGCGCAGCTAATGCGCAGGAGAGGACGAAAATTTGGGTAAAATGTTTCATGTCGGTAATTAGAAATCAATAATTTGTAACAAGTAATTAACAGTTAGCTCTGTCTTTCTCTTTGCTCATGCCGTTTTTTGACCTTGCTTTTGTGAGTGCCATTAGCATCCTCAGGTTTTTTACCAGCCCTTTACCGTATTCCTTATTGAACTAAGGGAAATAAGGGTGTAGTGGCTGGTTGAGAGTGCTTCCTTTTGGCTGCTAATGGTACCCACAAAATAAGGCTTGCATGGATTTGAACAATTTAGGCTTCGTATTCCCCATTGTTCTTAATCCTGAACATTCTGTACCTCCTGTGCTTCGGGTGCAGCCTGCTCCTTGGTGTCCTTTCTGCCCTTTCTACGCTTCATCGCTACCTTGTAGCGCTCAATGTTAGTGTTAAGCAGCTTAATGAAGCTCTCAATACGCTCGTCGCCGTGTAGCAACATCCGTGCATCGACGCGGTCAATCATGTCCGAGTAGTTGCCAATAGCGCGGTTGCGTAAGTCAGGCATGTTTAGGATAGGCTTAACGGCAGCTTCGCGGTTACGGCCGAGTACGGCGGCCTGAAAGGCGTTGTTGCGACGCTCAAGCTCATCAATATGTCCAGCGAGTGCAAGGGTTTGCACCGAAGGTGCAAAGCTTCCCCTCGCCTCCTGAATGAAGTTGATGATACCACCCGTCTGCTCGTTATAGGGACGCGAGGCAAGGTTGCCAAATCGCTCGAACAAGCCGATGAGCGTCTTGCCTGCCTCCTTCAACGTGGGGTCGAAGTGGCATGTTGCCGACTGCACAGCAAGACTTCCACAGCGGTACGTCTCACCACGCTGGCTGTTCAGCTCAATTATGCTTTCGGAGTAGGCACTTTTGCGAGTAGACTCCATAGCCTCGTCTATTAGCCCGTACACGACTAAAAACGTGGCGAAAAGCTCGGTTACGTCGAGCGTCTCTGGGGAGGTTTCCTCTACAAATGCCTTAAACTCCGTGAAGAAATTAAACATTTCTTCGTTGCGCAAGTAGCGCAAATTAATCCTATAGATTCTCATAACATTAAAAATTTTAATTCTACACTAAAAACCAATAGCCATACACTGAAACATCGTCATTTAAGCCCCTCCTCAGCTCGACATGATGCTTGCCATAACAATTTAAGCCCAATAACAACTCGACATGATGCTTCCCAGACTAAATTAAGCATAATAACATCCCGACATTGCTCTTGACAGCCCAAATTTGCCATATTGTCGCCTCGACATTGATCTTGCCAGCACAAGTTAACCATATTGTCTCCACGACATTGCTCTTGCCAGCACAAATTTACCACATTATCTCCACGACATTGCTCTTGCCAGCTCGAATTTGCCATATTGTCTCAACGACATTATCCTTACCAGCACAATTTGCCATCTCACCTCACCTAAAAGAGCCTTAAATATTGTCTGACTATGATTCTATCGTAATTATTCCAGCTAACATGACGCACTCTCTCACCACATCAACCATCCTAACCACTCCAGAATCATAGCCCAGACAAATTCTTCACTATTTACTATTCACTATTCACTATTCACTGCTTCACCACCACCTTCGCTCCCTGCCTCCCATCGGCGTAGCCAACAATCACCACGTATGCGCCCTTGGCAAGCCCAGACACGTCCACCCTTGCCGAGCGGCCGTTCACCACCAGCACCTTCAGCACCGCCCCTTGCAGCGTAACGATTTTGATTTCGCTCATGCTGCTCTCATCCTCAACGCGCAGCTCATCGCGCACGGGGTTGGGAGCTACGCTAAACGTGGCAGCCTGTGCCGAGCTTATGCCGGTGCCGGTGCAACCGCCAATCTTCACAGCATGGGTGCCGCTCACGCCCGAACCATCGGTGGTGGCAGCCGTAATCGTAATGTCGCCTGCCGTAGTACCGGGCATCAGCCCGCCTGTGTTGTCAATCGTAGCCAATCCCGCAGGAGTAGCGCTCCATACCACGTCCTGGCTCGCGTTTGCCGGCTCCACCACTACCCCGTACAGGGTAAATTCGCTAAACGCTACGCAGGCAGGGCCGCTAATGTTCACCGACGTTGCCAGCACCTTCACCACGGTACCCACCTCAACGGTGATGTAGTTGCCAAAGTACTCGCCGTAGGTGGGCGTGTTGTTGCGGTACGAGCCTTCGGGCATGGCGACACCACCCAAAACCAGCCTTGCCACGCGGATGGTAACCGTCGACTGCTGCTTGGTCGTAACCTGACCACATGGCTCAGTGGCACTTCTGGCGGCAAGCACAAGCGTGGAAGCACCATCCACCGCCTCTGCATTGTCCACAATCAGCTTGCGACCACGACCAACGGTGATGCTATTGCCTCGCCCAAACGCGCCGGCGTGCTTGCTGTAGAGATTCACCGTGCGCAGGTACCAGCTGCCGGTGTAGTCGGGGTTGTCGCGCCGCACCATGATGGTGGGCTGGTAGTATCCCGTCTCGGTGGGGTTGTTCACGATGGCCTCGTCGCCGCCAATGAGCGACAGCGAGCCAGCGCCCTTGAGCTCCGCCTCCAAGTACCACGCCGCCATCTCCTCCTTCGACCCCATCAAGAGCGATGACGAGTCGAGCACCGTGATGCTGCCGCGAATGCCGAATGTCTTGCCGCTGGTGGTGTAGGTGCCCACCTCGCAGCGGTTCAGGTAGAGGTCAACATGGTTGTACAGGTCGCCGTACTGACCGCCATACGCGGGGTCATCAATCTTACCTTCGAGGCTGGTGAAGGGGTCGTGCTCGTTGGTCTGGTCCCACAGCGTGGTGAAGCGCGCCTGCGCCTCGGGCATCAGGTACAGCTTGGCGTGGATGCTCGTGTCGGCCTGGTTGCCCGCGTCAGCGCCCAGCTGGAAGCGGTTGTCGATGGCGTGCTTGTACACGTAGGCGGTGTCGCCCACGTTCGGCACGCTCTGCGGATTCCAGCAGTCGGGCGTGCTCCATCCAGCTATGCCGGTTTTGCCCAAGCTGGCGCCTACCCACTCGTAGCTCGTGGCGCGAATAACCTGGGTGCTCGCGCTGTGCGACACTGTCGGCGCAGCCTTTGCCGTAGCCGTAACGGTGTAGGTGTTGCCCTCGGCGCCCTGCATCGTAACCACGTGAAATTCGCCCTGCGTGGCGCGCGTGGTCATGGCCGCAGTGTCGAGCTTGTAGGGCACGCCGCTAACGCTCCAATCAATCTCCACGTTGGTGGCAAACTCTGGCGCGTAGCTGGCGCTGTACTTCACGCTTTCGCCCAACGAGCTGGTGCTCGCACCGCTCACCGTGAGGCTGCTGATGAGCTGCGGCGTGGTGTAGGTTTTCACCACAAACGTGGCCGATTGCCCATCAAGCGTGCTCGCTTTTACCGTAACGCTGTTGGCCGCACCACTCTCGCTAAGGCCTGTGAGAACGCCGGTTTGAGGGTCTATGCTCGCGTAGCTGATGCCCGCGTCGATGCTCCATGTGATGTCTTGGTCGTCGGCATCGGCGGGAGCAATGGTGGCGTAGAATTGCAGCGAATCGGCTGCGCCAACCACCACGCCTTTACGTCCCAACGTGGTCGAAATGGTTACGCTCTGCACCGGCACGCCACCCAGCACAATCTTTGCGCCCGCGCCGAACGTAATCAAGCCGTTGATGCCCGCGGTAGCCGCATCAACCTCGAGCTTGCCGACGGTAGGAGCGTTGAACGTGGTGCTGCCCACCACCAGCTGCTGCAGGCGATGCGTAGTGCCGGCCACAACGTACACCTTGCAGCCCTCGTTCACCACCACCGTCTGGCTCTTGTGCGTGGCCGCGTCAACGTCCAAGTAGAGCATGCCACCCTCGCTCAGCGTAATGGTGTTGTTGATGCCAAGGCAGCCTGCCGCTTTGGCAACAAGGCTAACGTGCTTCACGTTCCAGCTGCCGGTGTAGCCGGTATTGGCCGCACTGTAGATGTCCACGCCGTAGCCCGAGGTGGCTAAGCTCACATCGCTTGCCTCGAGGCACATCTCGCCTGCGCCCGAAATGACCGAGTAGATGCCCACGCGCCCAACTCTGTCGTCCAAGGTTTCGGTAGCTGTTTTGCCGGCTGTGGTCGACTGAATGGTGGCCTTCCCATCCAGCACCAGCTGCCCGCCAAGGCCGAAGATGCTGGCGTTCGCGAGGGCGCTTGTCGAGCTGAAAAAGAAGCCGTCGTTCACGTGCAGGTTGGCTATCCAAGGCGCTGGCGTGGCCGATGGGCTAAAGGTTTGCAGCAGGCGTAGCCGGGCCGAATCGAGCAGGTAAAAGGTGATGTCGGGAGCGTTGACGCCGCTGGTGGTAAACGTGTATTGCTTGCGCGAATTGTCGGACGAAACGAACTTGCCCTGCACCACGCCGGTGTCGCCCGCAACCAAGCTGTGGATGGGAAACCAGTTCGTTTTTATGGCGTTCCACGAGGCCTCGCCGGTGGATGTAAAGCGGAACAATTTGCTGTCGGTAATCACCAGCGAGCCGCTGCCCTCAACGTAGCTGCTGTTGCTGCTGGTGTAGGTGCCCACGGGCAAAGCAACGTCTCCGGCGGTGAAAAAATACCCGCTAAGCGAGGTGAACGTAACGCCGTCCAGCTTCAGCTTGCCGCCCAAAAAGTACAGCTTACTTTCCGACCCCATGGCCAGCTCGTTGCTCACCTGCAGGCTGCCTCCCTCGATGTTCCACGTGCCGGTAAACGACAAGGATTGCTGCGTGATGGCTAGCGTGCCGTTGCCCTTTTTGCTGAGCGTGAGACCGCCGTCAATGTTGGCGTTCAAGCTAAGCGTGGCGCCGTCGCCAACGGTAAACGTAGCGCTTGCTCCCAGCGCTGCAATGCCGGCAGGCACAACGAGCGTGGTGGTTGCCGTGGCCTCGATGCTGGCGCCGCCGTTCATCGCAATGCCCATGCTGATGGTGTCGTTGGCGGCAGCTGCCAGCTTCAGCGTTGCGCTGCCAATGGATAGCGGAGCGGGGAAGATGCCGCCTGTCGCTTGTGCCACGCCGCTGTTGATGTAGGCGGTGCCACCGTTGGCGTTGGGCAGCCCGTTGTCCCAGTTGCTGGCAACGTTCCACGCTGCGCCATCAGCGCCCGTCCAGTTAGTCGAGAGCACCACCGGCGGCGTGTAACCCGGGTAGTGCAGCGGCGAGCCAACGCAATACCCAGCAGGCTTTCCGGCCGATGCCATGTACGCCGAGTCCACGCCGTGCATGGTGTAGCCAACGGTGTCGATAACAAAATCAATTTCGGCATTACCCTTCGTCAGCTCCGTGATGGTGTAGTTGCCCTCTGCCATGTTGGTCAGCTTCGCCACGCCGTTGAGGTAGTTGTTGTAGAAAAACACCTGCACGCTGCCGTTAAGGTTGAGGGCCTGCGTAGGTGCTCCAGTGGCCTGCGAGCAGTAGCCGTTGATGATGTTGTTGGAGAACGTAAACTTGCTGCCCGAGCCAAAGTTGGTGCCGTCTACGATGTTCGCCGTGGTGTTTGTTGCTCCGAGTTTGATAAACGAGTTGTTTTCCACCACCACATCTGCTGTAACGCTTCTAGTATTGAAGCTCAACATTTGTCTGTTCGAAACGTTGTACACAAGGTTGTTGGCAATGCGCAGCGTGCCAAAATTACTGCCAGCCGCGTTGCTTTCCAAATGGATAATGCCGTAGGTGTCGGTGTTGCCATCCAAACAGTTCTCAATAATGTTGCCATCCCACACCATGCTTGCCATCACGAACGGCGAGCGCACCCGAAAAAACGCACGGTTTTTAATCGCCCCAAACCGACATCCTCTCACCTCAATGCCGCCAATCGTAAGGAGAGCAGTAGCATTCGGCGCGGTCAAAAAGTACTTGCCATCGGCACGCCCAGTGCCCGTAAACTGCAGGTTTATCACCCGAAAATAGTTGTCCGGCGCGGTTACTGCTGCATTAAACA
>JAITMY010000076.1 GCA_031290755.1 Prevotellaceae bacterium | reverse complement strand
CCGCGCAGGGGATGCGGCGGCGCACCTCCTCGCGGTAGTACGCGCTGGAGGCCACCAGCCGGTCAACGTACTTCAGGTTTTCGGCAATGCCCCTCCACGCGGCGGCGGCCTCCTCGCGCCGCAGCGCGTCCACCCACAGCTCCTCGTCTTGCAGCGAGCACACCACGGGCACCCGCACCTGCTGCTTGATGGCCTTGGCCACGCCCACAAGGAGGGAGCTGGACAGGTGCACCACGTCGGGGGTTTCGCGGTGCTTAATCCACTCCACCAGCGGGTTCACCTGGCTGGCAAAGGCGCCCCCCTCGCCGCTAATCATGGCGAGCGTGATGCCCTCCATGCCGCCCGCCGAGGTGCTCCCCGAAAGCGAGGAGGCAAGGCGCAGCATCGGCTTGGCGCCCAGCAGGCCGGCCAGCCAGCGCGGCATAGGCCGCCGCCGGTTGAACAGCTTCTGCCCTACGTAGAAGGTTGTGGCCGGAAAAAAAAGGGGGGTGCTCCCCGCAAAAGACGCGTGCGCCAGCGGCAGGTACAGCGGCATCACCACCACGTCGTGCCCCGCGCGGCGCAGCGCGCGGGCGTGCAGGTTATCTCTGAAGCAGTTGCCGCAGTAAAAGGGGTCGCCGGAGCCGGGGACAATAAAGAGTACTTTCATCACTTACGCTACCTTGCCGCTGGTTTATTCGTTGCCACTACAGGTTTTGAAACACGCAGCAAAGGTAGAAAAAAAATCGCTACCGTGGCCACCATAAAAAGGAGCGGCATGGCAAAAGCCGCCCGGCGGGGGTGTAAAAAGTTTGGTTATTCAAAACTTTTCACTACCTTTGCCCCCGTTGCCCAAGCAAACCTAACGGAAAGCGCTATGTTAACAAGCCATAAACCCTCGGAAGCTCACGTGGCCCACGGCCACATTCCTGTAGCATCCCCCCCCGCGCGGGGGGGTACACGCCTTTTTGCTTACTAACCTTTTAACTACCTAACTCATGGGAACAACCATCAGAGGCATTGCTCACCTGAACGAGCTAACCAAGGACGTAGTAGCCGACTACTACGTGAAGCCCGAGCTGAAGGGCACGCTGCACGCCGACGACATCGTTGCCCGGCTGGCCAAGCGCGAAATCGCCACGCACAACGTGGACGGCAGGGCGTTCGTAACCCTCTTCATGCAGGAGTGCGCCGCGGCAGTGGTCGAGGGCTACAACGTGGTAACCGACCTGTTCCACGCAGGCATCAGCGTGCACGGCGTGGCGCACAGCAAGGACTTGGGGCGCACCATCCCCGCCAGCCAGCTGGACGTGCGCGTGCACTTCACGCAGGGCGCGGTGGCCCACGCCGCCATTAGCGGCGCCTCGGTGGCCGTGGCCGAGCAGCTCGCGCCCACCGGCCCCGACATCCAGAGCGTGTGCAACCCCACGCTCGGCGAGCCAAACGCGCTCAGCGCAGGCGGCATGGCGCTGGTGCAGGGGCTGCGCATCGCCGTGCGCGGCGACCAGGCAGAGGCCATCGGCGTGTACTTCAGCTCCGTAGTCGGCAGCCGGGAGGTGCGCATCCCCGCCGCCCAGCTCTCGCCCAACACGCCCACCAAGCTGCAATTCGTGCTGCCGCCCACCGTTACGCCCGGCGAGTGGCGCCTGAGCGTAAGGACGCAGTCAACCGGCAACTCGGCATCATTCACGAAAGAGGTGAGGGAGTGCCTGTACCCGTTTACCGTAGCGGTAGTATAAGCGGAGCAGCGCTATTCCGACGAGCGGAACAGCGCTATTCCGACGAGTGGAACAGTACTATTCCGACGAGCGGAACAGTACTATTCCGACGAGCGGAACAGCGCTGTTCCGGTAGCCGGCTACTTTACTTTGTAACACTTAACTTACTGCTACCATGCCCACACAAGAGCAACCAGAAGTCCTCAGGCAGCAGCGCTACGCCGAAGCCATGCGCTACATGAGCAACGCCAAGGAGACCTTGCAGAAAGCCCGCAAGGAAGACGACTACTACGCCGACGCCAAGTACGTGCAAACGGCCTGCGGCACCGCGTACAACGGCGTGCTGCTTGCGCTCAACGCCTACCTCGAGCTCAGAGGCGTTGAAATGCCCAAGAAAAAGCGCAGGTCTATTGAGTTCTACACCTCCAGCGTGGCCGCAATTGACGGCGGCCTGCTCAAAGAGCTCAACTCTGTTTACAACATCCTCCACCTGTCGGGCTACTACGACGGCGAGAAGGATGCTCGCGTAATCAGGATAGGCTTTGATACGGCGCACAAAATCATCGACCGCCTCAAGCCCGCCCACCCTGTTGACCCTGCGGCGTGGGCAGCGAAGCCCCGCAGTCCGTCGCTTGCCCGCAGGCTCTACTCCATGTTTTTTGCTTAATTGCCCCTGCGCACGTAGGTGGCAAAGGTGCAGGCGAGCGGCGCCGCCTCGCCCGCGGGGGCGTGGCGCTCGTCGGCGAGCGACCACTCGCGCGGGCTGACGGGGGGGAAGAAGGCGTCGCCGTCGGCCACCACCGTGTGCACGTGCGTGAGGTAGAGGCGCTGCGCCAGCGGCATGGCCTGCCGGTAGATGCTTCCGCCGCCGATAACGAACGCCTCCTCGGCGCCCTGCGCCGCCTGCAGGGCGTCGGCCAGCGAGGCGGCGAGCTGCACCCCCGGCGGCTCGGCGGCGGCCAGCGAGCGGGACAGCACGATGTTTTGCCGGTGGGGTAGCGGCCTGCCGATGGACTCGAACGTGCGGCGCCCCATGATGACGGGGTGGCCGGTGGTGAGCTGCCGGAAGCGCCGCAGGTCTTCTGCGAGGTGCCACGGCAGGCGGTTGCCCCGCCCGATGGCGCCGTTGTCGGCCACCGCTGCGATGATGGCGATGTTCATTGCTCCCTCTGGTTAACGGTGGCGTGCTGCGGCGCTAAATCCAGCGCACCAGGGCGAAGTCTTGCCGGTGGGGCAGGCTGGGGTTCTTGGCGTAGAGGCGCACGCCGGTGAAGATGATGCCCGGCTTTTCCATCTGGATGTTGAGCGTGTAGGTGGCGCTGCTGCCCACCTGCTGGGTGCAGGCGTACTCGAAGGTGCCGGTAATCTTTTTCTTTCCGCTGTGGTCTTGCTCGGCAATCACCAGCTCTACGCCCACCTCGGCGGGGTCGAGCGTTCCGATGTCTAACCGCACCTCCGACTCGTAGCGGCTGCCCAGCGTGATGTCTTCCTGCTGCATGTTCAGCTGCTTCTGCGCGATGACGTCGATGCTGCCCCACTGCCGGCTCACGCGCTTTTTCCACTCGGCGATGTCTTTGGCCTTGGCGAAGTCGTCCGTGCGCATGTCGTGGTAGCGGGTGCTGAGCTTGTCGTAGTAGCGGGTTTCGTAGTCTATCAGCATCCGGTTGGTGGTGAAGCTTGAGGCCACGTCGGCGATGTTGTGCTTTATCATCTGCACCCACTCCACGGGGATGTTGTTGGCGTTGCGGGCGTAGAACTTGGGGACGATTTCGTTTTCGATGAGGGTGTAGATGGTCTCCGAGTCCAGCTCGTCCTGAAAGTCTTGGTTGTCGTAGGCTCGCTCCATGGGCAGCGCCCAGCCGGCGTTGGGCTTGTAGCCTTCTACCCACCAGCCGTCGAGCACGGAGAGGTTGAGCACGCCGTTCATTACGGCCTTTTCGCCGCTGGTGCCCGAGGCTTCGAGCGGGCGGGTGGGGGTGTTCATCCACACGTCCACGCCGGAGACCATCTTGCGGGCCACGCGGATGTCGTAGTTTTGCAGGAAGAGGATTTTGCCGATGAACTGCGGGCGCCTCGACACCTCTACGATGTACTTTATCAGGTCCTGGCCGGCCTTGTCTGCGGGGTGCGCCTTGCCTGCGAAGAGGAACTGCACGGGCATTTGCGGGTTGTTGATAATGTCGTTGAGCCGGTCGATGTTTTTGAACAGCAGGTGGGCGCGCTTGTAGGTGGCAAAGCGGCGGGCGAAGCCGATGGTGAGGATGTCGTCGCGCAGGGTGTCTTTGATTTCCACCAGCTCGCGCGGGGTGTGGTACTTCTGGATGGCGCTGTTGTTGATGCGCTGGCGGATGAAGCGTATGAGCTTATTGCGGAGCATTTTTCGCAGCTCCCATATCTTTTCATCGGGCACGCTGTGGATGTTGCTGAAGCAGCTTTTGTCGTAGTGGTGCGACTTGAACTCGGCGCCAAACGCTTCTGCCTGTAGGCTCTTCCACTCGCTGGAGGCCCACGTGTCGTAGTGCACTCCGTTGGTTACGTAGCCGATGTGCAGCTCTTCGGGCTGGTAGCCGGGCCAGAGGCCGCGCAGTATTTCGCGGCTCACCTCGCCGTGGAGCCAGCTTACGCCGTTCACCTCCTGCGAGCAGTTGCAGGCGAGGTGGCTCATGGAAAACTTTTCGCTGGGGTTCTTGAAGTCCACCTTGCCCAGCTTCATCAGGTCTTCCCACGAGGTTTTGAGGCGCTGGGGGTAGTGCGAGATGTAGGTGCGCAGCAGGCTTTCGTCGAAGGCGTCGTGGCCGGCGGGCACGGGCGTGTGGGTGGTGAACAGCGACGAGGCGCGAACCACCTCCTGCGCCTCGAAGAAGGTGAGGTGCTGCTCGTTCACCAGCTCGCGGATGCGCTCAAGGCCGATGAACGCGGCGTGGCCTTCGTTGCAGTGATATACGTTTGCCTCAACGCCCAGGGCGCGCAGGGTGCGAATGCCGCCAACGCCAAGGATGAGCTCCTGCTTGAGCCTGTTCTCCCAGTTGCCGCCGTAGAGCTGGTGGGTGATGCTGCGGTCTTCGGGCAGGTTGTCCTCAAAGTCCGTGTCCAGCAGGTACAGCTCGGTGCGCCCAACGTCCGACCGCCAAACGCGGGCGTGCACCGTGCGCCCCGGCATGGCCACCGATACGGTAACCCACTTGTTGTCGGCGTCGCGCACGGGGTAGGCGGGGATTTTCATGAAGTCCTGCTCGTCGTACTCGGCCACTTGGTCGCCTGTGGCCGACAGCTTTTGCGCGAAGTAGCCGTAGCGGTACAGCAGGCCGATGGCTACCATTGGCGTACCCTTGTCGCTGGCCTCCTTGAGGTAGTCGCCGGCGAGGATGCCCAGGCCGCCGGAGTAGATTTTGAGCGAGGTGTGCACGCCGTACTCCATGCTGAAGTAGGCAATCATGTACTTCTTGGTGTCCTTGTGCTCGGGCAGCCGTTGCAGGTTGGGCAGGTTGCCCACGTGCTTGTCAAACAGCGGCGACTTCTGCGCCATGTAGCTCCTGAAGCGTGCGTAAACGGCGTTGAGGCGCACTAAAAACTCGGCGTCCTCCTCCAGCGCTTGGTACTTGGCGAGCGATATTTTTTCCAAGAAGGCGATGGGGTTGTAGTCGGCTTCC
>JAITMY010000151.1 GCA_031290755.1 Prevotellaceae bacterium | reverse complement strand
TTACTTGCTTGGCGCAGCAGGCGATTTTGCTTTGTGCGAAGCGCTGCGGGCAGGCAGGGAGAACGTGGTGAATTTGGCCGGAAAGCTCAGCCTGCTGCAATCGGCGGCGCTGATGCGCGACGCTGCCATGAGCTACGTCAACGACTCTGCACCGCTGCACCTTGCCTCTGCCATGAACGCTCCCACCACCTGCATATTTTGCAGTACGGTGCCCGCTTTTGGCTTTGGCCCGCTTGCCGACAACGCCTGCATCGTAGAGCCTGCCGAGCCTTTAGAGTGCCGCCCCTGCGGGCTGCATGGCTTCAGAAAATGCCCACAACAGCATTTCCGCTGTGCAAAAAGCATTGACGTGGGCGGCAAAATATTATCTTTGTAGGTAGCTAAGGAAGGCATAATAAAAAAACATGGACGCTATGAAAAAAGTACTCTTGGCAGCCTCGCTGCTGCTTGGCTCCGCTTCGGTCGGGGCGCAACGCCAACCCGCGCAGGTGGTGGCGGGCAACGCGCGGTTCACCGTCGTTACGCCGGAGCTGATTCGCATGGAGTGGTCGGCGGACGGGAAGTTTGAGGACAGGGCCTCGCTGGCGTTCATCAACCGGAGCTTGCCCGCGCCGGACTTCAAGAAAAAAGACGGCGCAAAGGAGCTGACCATTACCACGTCCGCGCTGTCGCTGAGGTACGTGAAGGGGGAGCGCTTCGACGAGAAGAACCTCTCCGTGGCGCTTGCGCTGGGCAAGGAGAAGGCCATGTGGCGCCCCGGCATGAGGGATGCGCAGAACCTGAAGGGCACCATGCGCACGCTGGACAGAGCCAACGGCTGGGTGGACAGCCTGCTGGAGCAGGGCATCATTTCGCGCTCAGGCTGGGCGCTGGTGGACGATTCGCGCAGCCCGCTGCTGACGCCCGACGAGCGCTGGGACTACTGGGTGGCGCAGCGCGACACGGCGGTGCAGCGGCAGGACTGGTACTTCTTTGGCTACGGCCACGACTACAAAAAAGCGCTGTACGACTTCACCCAAGTTGCAGGCAAAATCCCCATGCCGCCAAGGTTTGCCTTCGGCTACTGGTGGTCGCGCTACTGGCAGTACTCCGACAACGAGCTGCGCGATTTGGTGGCGTTTATGAAAAGTTTAGACATCCCCCTCGACGTGCTGATTGTGGACATGGACTGGCACAAAACCTTTGGCAAAACAAGGGTGAAAGCCGAGCAGGACGCCGCCAAGCAACGCAAGGGTTGGACGGGCTACTCGTGGGATAGAAACGCCTTCCCCGCCCCCGAACAATTTTTTGCATGGGCAAAAGGCGAGCATTTGAAAACCGCGCTCAACCTGCACCCCGCTTCGGGCATTCAGCCCTACGAGGACGTGTACGATGGCTTTGCCCGCGCCTACGGCTGGGACACCGCAGGGCGCAAGTATATCCCGTTTACCATCGAAGAAAAAAAGTGGACAAACACCTATTTTGACGAAGTGCTACACCCCTTTGAAAAGCAGGGCGTGGACTTTTGGTGGCTCGACTGGCAGCAGTGGCTGTCCAACAAAAGCGTGGCAGGCTTGGGCAACACCTTTTGGCTCAACCACACCTTTTTTACCGACATGAAGAGCCGCGGCGAAGCCCGCCCAATGCTCTTTCACCGCTGGGGCGGGCTGGGCAACCACCGCTACCAGATTGGCTTTTCGGGCGACACGCACATTACGTGGGCCTCGCTCAGCTTTCAACCCTACTTCACCGCCACCGCCTCCAACGTGGGCTACGGCTACTGGAGCCACGACATTGGCGGGCACATGGGGGGCGAGGTGCAGAACGACCCCGAGATGTACCTGCGCTGGCTACAGTACGGCGTGTTCAGCCCCATCCTGCGCACCCACAGCACCAAAAGCGACGCCATTGAGCGGCGCATTTGGATGTATCCACGCCACTTTGCCTACATGCGCGAGGCCATTCAGCTGCGCTACCGCCTTGCGCCCTACCTCTACAACGCCGCCCGCGAAGCCTACGAAACCGGCATCTCCATTTGCCGCCCCATGTACTACGACTACCCCGAAACGGAGCTGGCTTACGCGCAAAAAACGCAGTACATGTTTGGTAGCAACATCCTTGTGTCGCCTGTGGTGCAGCCCGCCGACACTGCGGGGCTGGCGCAAGTGAACCTTTGGCTGCCGCAGGGCGAGTGGTACGAAGTGTCCACCGGCACAACGCTCACCGGCGGGAATACGCTCACCACGCGGCATTTTATGCTCCACGAAATTCCTTACTACGCAAGGGCTGGAAGCATCATCCCCATGAACCACGCCTCGGTGCGCAGCTTGCAGCAGCGCTGCGATACGCTGTCGCTGCTGTTTGTGCCCGGCGCGAGCGGCGAGCTGTCGTACTACGAAGACGACGGCGCCACCAACGCCTACGACAAAGAATTTGCCCGCACCACAATAACCAAGGCAACCGCTACGAATGGCGAAGAGCTGAAAATTACCATTGCGGCACGCCAAGGGCAGTACAAAAACATGCCCGCAAGCAAAGCCTACGAGCTGGTAATTCCCGCTAACTTTCCTCCCGTATCGGTAGAAATAAACGGCGAACCCGCTACGTGGACGTATGACGGTTTTGGCTTGGAAACAAAAGTACTCACTCCCAAATTGCCCTGCCACAAAGAAGCGGTGATTACGCTGCGCTACTCGCCCCGGCACGTGGCGCAAAAACAGCTGCTCAACAACAAGGTGAAACTCTTTCGCCGCCTTGTGCCCGTTACCGAAGCGTTTAAGTACATCAACGCCCACTACGCCTACCCAGCCAACCTGTCGGAGGAGTATTTGAGCGTGTCGCAAACGCCCTCGCTCATCACCGCGCACCCCGAAAAAACGGTGGAATATTTGCAGCATTTTGAGGCCAACTTCGATGGCGTGCTGAAGCAGATAGAGGCCTTTGGCGACAAGCACGCGGCAGAGGTGCAGCGGATGCTGGGCATGATGAAGGATTAAATTTTTATTGGTTGCATGAAGCGTACAATTTTTTTTCTTACTTACCTTTTCGTGATGCTAACCGTCTCGGCGCAGGCGCAAAAAAAGAACGGCACCGTTCAGGGCATCGCCCTCGACTCCACCACGCGCGAGCCGCTGGCCTTTGCCACCGTGATGCTCAAAACGGCCGACGGGCAGGTGGTGAAGGGCGGGCAAACCGTGGCCAACG
>JAITMY010000166.1 GCA_031290755.1 Prevotellaceae bacterium | reverse complement strand
CAGAGCCGGTGTTGCCTCCGGGCAGTAGCACCCTCCTCACCGCCACCGTCCTTCCGGCTACCGCTGACCAAGCTATTACGTGGTCGCTGCTCGGCGCCACGGACGCCACGCTGACGCCGGATCCAAACGACAACCACAAGGTAACGTTTAATGCCGGAACGGCTGAGGTGATAAAGAAGGTGGTCGCACAGGTGGTTGCCACCCCCACGGTAACCGACACCATTAGCCTTGACGTTGCGGCAGAAGCGATCGACATAGTAGCACAATTGCAGCAGCAATTGGCCACCGCCAACGGCAACATTACCGCTTTGGTTGACGACACCGTGCGCTTGCACAATGCACTGCAAGCGGCGCAAGGCACGCACGACACTGTAACCGTAACCGTGCGCGATACAGTTACAAGCACCATTCGCGACACCGTAACCGTAACCGTGCGCGACACTGTTACAAGCACCACTCACGACACTGTAACCGTAACCGTGCGCGATACCGTTACAAGCACCATTCGCGATACCATCACCACCACCATTCGCGACACCGTAACCATTGACAGCAACGCCGACAGCATCAGTTCGCTGAATGCTCGCATTGCTGAGCTGGAAATGCTATTAAATGCTTGTCAGAACGGCAGCAGCGCCACCGCCGTAGAGACGTTGCGCGCAACGTCTCTACAAATCTACCCCAACCCCACCACCGGCCTTGTGTACATTGACAACCCCACCGGTGCGGAGGCAGAGGTGTACACCCTCGGCGGCGGGCTTGTTTTGCGCACCCGCGAGGCGGTAATCGACCTGAGCCAGCACGCGGAAGGGGCGTACATAATTAAGGTGGGCAACAAGGCGGCGAAGGTGGTGAAGCAGTAAGCATGTAGGGGCGGGGTTTGCCCGCCCCAAGCATCAATGCCACCAAAGAGCGCAGACCCGATATTTTCATAACGATTGCTCCTCCTGCTCAATAGAAGTGTTTGCCAGATGACGTGATGCACAAGACACCGCAAGCTCGTGAGGGCTTGCGGTGTTTGTTTTGTGGTAATTTGGGAAAAAGTATTACCTTTGCAGGAACTTATTCTATTAAAATGGTAAACAACGAAATTTTTGCTATCAAGAATAGCATCCTAAAAACGGTTGGCGATGCTTGCGAAAAGATATACTTGTTTGGCTCGTATGCCTACGGTACGCCGCGCGAGGACAGCGACTATGACTTTTTTGTAGTGCTCCAAGATGGCACAGAAAAGCCGCTTGAGGTAATGGAAAATATTCACTGCAACTTTGGTCGGCAGGGCATATTTAAGTCCATTGACGTGCTCGCCGGCTACAAATCACGATTTGAAGTGCGAAGCGCAAAGCCCACCATAGAGCGCAAAATTCTTAACGAAGGAGTAGTACTGTATGAAAGACCTTGAGTTTGTGCAAGGGTGGCTTCGCTATGCACATAACGATTTGATTTCCGCACGTCATCTATGCGAAAATATATACCCCCAGCAAATTGAAATTGCTTGCTATCATTGCCAACAAAGTGCCGAGAAGGTGTTGAAAGGGTATTTATACTTCAAAGATGAAGAGCCTCCGCGCACACATAATTTGACAGAGTTAGCAGGGCTTTGTATGAAGCATGATAGCAGCTTCTCGAACATTCTTGATATATGTTCAAAGATAACGCCCTACGGCATTATTGTACGCTACCCCAATGAGCTGGCAGTGGACGAAGCAAAAACAAAATGGCTGATTGAAAAAGCGCAGGAAGTGTATGATTTTTGTATTGCGTTGATATTGCCGTTTTCTGGAGATTGTGAACAATGATTTTTGTGCCATTGAACTCTAAAAACACAGAAAATAATTAGGTAGGCAGAAAGGCGCAAGCAGGAAAGGGTTTGCCCTACAGGGCTGCCGCGCTCAGCGCTTCGTGCAGCCTGAGTATTTGTGGAAGCAGGGGGGTGGCGTTGTCGTTTACGATAGTGATGTCGGCGAGGGCGCTTCGCTGCCCGTCGGTGAGCTGGTGCGCCATGCGGCGCAGCGCTTCGCTTGGGGGGCAGCCGTCGCGCTGCGCTACGCGGGCTACGCGCAGCGCTTCGGGGGCGCTTACGGTGGCCACCTTGTCGAGCAGGCGCTGTATGTCGGCCTCGAACAGCAGCGCTGCCTCGATGACCGTGTAGGCCGCCTCCTGCCGCTCGGCCCAGGCCGCGTAGCGCCGCGCGAGGGCGGGGTGGGCAATGGCGTTGAGCGCCGCCAGCCTGCCGCTGTCGGCAAACGCCAGCTGCGCCAGCCGCCGCGCGTTCACCTTCCCTCCGGCGTAGGCCTCCTCGCCGAAGGCCGCGACGAGGAGGCGGCGCACCTCCTCGTCGCTGTCGTACATTTGCTTCACCTCGCTGTCGGCGTAAAAAACGGGCACCCCGAAGCTTTGCAGCGCCCGGCATACGAGCGACTTCCCGCTCCCGATGCCGCCGGTAATCCCCACGCGCATCATGGCTTTTCGACGATGGCGTAAACGAACTCTGGGGCGATGGTGGTGGAGAGCACGTCGCTGGGCGGCTTGTTGAGGCTCACGCGCAGCTGCCCGGTGAGGCTTGGCGCGAGGTCGCGGTAGCTGGCGCGGAGGTAGAGCTCGCTGGGCTTGAGCTTGTCGCAGCTGGCGGTGGTGATGGAGAAGGATACCCGCGCGGTGGTCGGCAGCAGCGTAACCCGCAGCGAGTCGGGCGCATCGGTGAGGTAGATGGGCAGGTCGTAGGCTATCTGCGTAACCCGCTGGGCGCGGATGGCGTAGGTAACGCTGCTGTGGGAGAGCGACGTTTGGGGTGGGGCGCTAAGCTGCGCCCGCCCCGTCAGGTCGGCGCCTACCCCGTCCCGCTTCACCTGCACGGTGCTCACCTCGCTCACCTGCGCCACAATTTCATGCGGCCCGCTGATGGTTACGCTGTCGGGTTGCAGCACGGTTTTGCCCAGCTGCATGTACTCAGGGGCGAAGATGAGGTGGAGGTTGGCGGCCACGGGCACCTTTTTCACGGTGCTGCGCGACAGCTGGAAGTAGATGGTGTCGGGGCTAATGGCTTGCAGCTCGAAGTTTTCGCCCAGCAGCCTCACCACGGCGTTGCGAATGTTCGTTGTGGGCAGGGCGGTGCTGTCCCTGTCGGCATCTGCCGGGTGCAGGTTGCCGAGGTTGACAAGGATGCGCTCCGACTGAAAGAGCTTGTAGCGGAAAATGCTGCTGCCTCGCGCCTGAATGCGCAACTGCACGGGGATTACGTAGCTGCTGGTGAGCATCACGCCGGAGGCGCTGGGGACAGTGAGTACTACCTTTGCCGGAATGTCGGCAACGAAGGTGTTTGAAAGCTTGAGGACGACCCACAGCGTGGCAGAGGCCAGCAGGAAGAAGCCAAAGGTGAGGATGCGCCTGTCCCGCGCAATGAGGGTTTGCAGGCGTTGCAGCGGCTGGTTTGGCAGGGCGTGGTGTTCCATCTAAGGTAAGCACAAAAGCCCCTCCGCAGCAGAGGTGCGGAGGGTGCGTTGCATGGGGGTGGGGTTGGCGGTGCGCTGCTACTTGGCGGGAGCCATGTCGCTGGCATCCTTCAGCACGCTCGACTTGTCGAAGCGCAGGCGGATGTTGTTGTCCACCTCAATCAGCACGTAGCCTTCCTTGATTTCGGACACCGTGCCGTAGATGCCGCCGGTGGTAATCACCTTATCGCCTTTTTGCAGGCTTTCGCGGAACTTGCGCAGCTCCTTCTGCCGCTTCTGCTGGGGGCGAATCATAAAAAAGTACATCACCACAATGATGGCGATAATCATCATCCACGAGGTCATGTTGCTGCCCATGCCGCCGGTGGCGCCTGCTGCCGCGGCAGCGTCTTGTAAAAGAACGGGGTTCATAGCTGTATAAATGTTTAAAGTTTGGCGCAAAGGTAGCAAAAAGAATGTTACGGCCAAATATTTATTCTATTTTGTTTAGCAGGCCGCTGTTTTTGAGGTCTTCGACCACCCTGTCGAGCACTCCGTTGATGAAGATGCTGCTGTAGGGGGTGCTGTAGTACTTGGCTATTTCGATGTACTCGTTGAGCGACACCTTGACGGGGATGTTGGCAAACTCCACCAGCTCGGCGATGGCGGTGGTCATAATGGTGATGTCCATGAAGGCGACGCGCTCTACGTCCCAGTTTTTTATATGCCTGTCAATGAGCTGGTGGTACTCGTCGCTGCACGTGATGGCGCGTTGCAGCAGCTTTTCGGCAAACAGCCTGTCCCCGTCGTCCCTGTAGAGGGGCATCAGGGGGGTGTCGGGGCTTTGCCCTTGCCGCAGCTGCCGGAGCGTTTTGATGATTTGGCTCAGCGTAAACTCCACGTCGTCTGTCCAGTAAATGCTTTGCTCCTCCAGCGCGAAGAGCAGCGGCTCGAAGTCTTCGAGCAGGTCGTTGTACAGCCGGATAACCAGCGCCTTATCCTCTGCGAAGGAGCGGTCGGGGGCGGCCATGTACTGCTGGAAAAAGTCGGAGGCGTAGAGCGCCGCCAGCAGCTTTTTCACCACCTCAGGGCTGCCGCTCCACGACAGGCGCTGCTTTTCGCAGTAGTGCCGCAGCGGGAGGTTGCCGCGCAGCAGCGCCACGAACTCGTTGTCCACGAACTTGCTGTTGGGGTGCAACTCCTCCGCCGTGGGGATGTTTTTTTGCAGCCCGTGCTCCAGCAGGCGCTGCGCGTAGTCGCCCAGCTCCTCTGCCAGCAGCAGCAGCAGGTGGTACAGGTCGTAGGTCTTGCGGATGCTGTGCTCCAGTGTCTTCCGGGCGGCCTCGGGCGAATCCCCGTGGGCGATGAAGAAGCTGTACACCTCTTTTAAGACCTTAATGCGCAAAAATCGGCGGCTAACCATGAGTGCGTGGGTTTGAATTTGTTATAAAAAACGTTGCAGTAACAAAAAAGCCGGCGTAGCTACGCGCCGGAGGGCTGCCTGCGCAGCTCAAAGTCTTTGCCCAAGTACTTTTGGCGCACGTCAGGGTCGCTGGCCAGCTCCTCGGACGTGACGTGCTTGAGGATTTTTCCGTCGTAGAGCAGGTAGGCGCGGTCAGTGATAGACAGCGTTTCGTGCACGTTGTGGTCGGTGATGATGATGCCGATGTTCTTCTCCTTCAGCTTGGCCACGATGCTCTGGATGTCGGCCACGGCGATGGGATCCACGCCGGCAAACGGCTCGTCCAGCAGCACGAACTTGGGGTTAACGGCCAGCGCACGGGCAATTTCCGTCCGCCGGCGCTCGCCTCCCGACAGCTGAATGCCCAAGCTTTTGCGCACCTTTTGCAGGCCAAATTCTTCGATGAGCGCTTCGAGGTTGTTGCGCTGCTCGGCCTTACTCTGGCGGGTCATTTCGAGCACGGCGCGGATGTTGTTTTCTACGCTCAACGTGCGAAACACCG
>JAITMY010000119.1 GCA_031290755.1 Prevotellaceae bacterium | reverse complement strand
TTTAAACTGTGCTTGTATTTTTTTTGCGCGAACGCTAATCTCCTCCTCCGTTCCGCCTTGCCCCAAAAAGGTTTCCACGTCTTCGCGGTGCTGCTTGTCTAAGCGTTGCGCGTTGGATGCTGCATGTTGAACGTCTTTGTACAGGCGCACGTCGCGGTGGGCGAGGCTAAGGGTGTCGCTCGCGCCGCGCAGCACAATGGCGCCGGCAGCCACCATCAGCGGGAGGAACAGCAGGTAGAGCATAATGCGCTTCACGCCCTGCAAGCGGGTTTCCTTTACCTTGTTTTCGTAGGGTGCGGCGATGGCGTCCACAGGGCAGGCGTTGTGGCACAGCTCGCAGTTAATGCACTTCGGCGTGATTTTTATTTTCCAGATAGAAACGCGGGAGAACAAGCTCAGCAGCGCACCGTAGGGGCAAAGGAAACGGCAAAAGGGGCGCCCCGTAAAAATGGCAGCCAGCAGCAGCAGCGCACCGATTATAATCAGCTCGAGGTGGCCGCCCAAGCGAAAAATCCCGATGAAGGGGTCGAATTGGCAGATGATGAAGCTGGTGCGCGTGGCGGCGTAGAGCACCGCAAAAGCGAAGTAAACCCAAGGGATGATGCCCAACGCCTGCGCCAGCGCACGGGGTATGCGGTAGCTTTTTATGTTGACCAGCTCCTGCAATGCCCCAAGCGGGCACACGCCTGCGCAAAACACTCTGCCGAATAAAAAGGTGAAGACAACGGGCAAAATAAAAAACAGCAGCACCGCAACGGGGATGGCGTAGGTGCTGTCGGCGAGCGCCAGCGCAACGTTTTGAATGGCGCCGATGCTGCACACGCAGCCGTTGCGGAAGAAGCCAAAGTAGGCCACCGACGCTACGGACACCCAAAACACGGGCTTGCGGTTTCTTTTGCGGATAACAGCCCACGCCACAATGCTCATCATTGCCGTCAGCGCCGTTACGTCAATGATAGTCCACAGCGTTTCGTTGGGCACGGTGTATTGCAGCTCAGGGTATTCGTATCCCGACTCGAAATCGGGCTTGGGGAAACGGTTTTGCGCCGCCGCGCTTGCCGTCGTCAAGCCGAAAAGTAGTATGAAAATGGTAGTTTTCAAATGTTGAACGTTGAATTTAAAGTTACGCATCCTTCAGTAAATACGGCTTACCTATTGGCACCTGCGAGATGGCGTTGGACGGGCACACGTTGGCGATGTTGCACTCGTTGCAATTTTTACACAAATCCCGCTTTATTTGCATGTAGAGCGATCCGTTGCCGAAAGCGTTGCAGCCCTTAGCGCACTTGGCGCAGCCGGTGCACAAGTCCTCGCTGTTGGTGTACTCGAAGTAGGGGTCTTCCACAAATTTGCGGGCGATGGCGCCGGTGGGGCACATCAGGTTTTCGGCGGCAGTGTTCAGCTCCTTCACGTTGGCGCGGTAGTAGCCACCGCACAGGTCGCAGTAGCCGCACACCTTGTTGGCGTGTACGCACTTCACCGCCGACACAGGCAGCACGCAGGCGATTTCGCAGCGCCCGCAGCTGGTGCACTTGGCGGGGTCTATTTGCCAGAACACAGGGGCATCGCCCGACAGCGCACGGCGAACAAGTATGCCGGACACCGAGGCTACCGCTGCACCTGCCGCTGCCGAGCCGCACAAGCGAAAAAACTTTCTTCGCGAAATAGGGTTTTTCATATCTTCAACGGACAGTTTTTGTTACACCTTGCGCAGCTGCTCGCTGCGGCAAGTGCAGGGTCGTAGCGAAAAATGGATATTCTGCTTTTTCCGGCAACAAAAATTTTGTCGCCCTGCACCTTCACATCGTAGGCGGAGTGGCCACCGCCAAGCATGGCAGCGTCAAGCAGCAAGGCGTGAAAATCGCCCTTGTTGCCGTAGCAGCTGATGCGGGGGAAGCCTTTCTCGGAGGTGATAATTTCGCCGTTGGCGGTGCAGCTCAGGTAGGTGGGGTTGCAGCAGCCGGTGAACATTCCGGGGGCGCCGCCGGTTTTGCCGAATGCGCCCAGATACTCGCCGTCGAGCGTGTAGCGCTCCACCTGATGCCGCCCCGAGTTGGAGCAGTACAGCACGTTGTCGGCGTGCTCAATGGCGAAGGTGTAGCTTGGAATGATAAACCCGTTGGGGCTGCTGATGAACTTCACGAACGTGCCGCCGCTGGTGTATTTGCATATGTTTTTGTTCACCACATCGGTAACAAAAACGTGGTCGCCCGCCAGCGCCATAGAGCAGTAGCCCGACAAATCGCTGCACGAGCTCCACTCGCGCAGCAGCGTACCCTCAAAAGAAAAAACCTTGACCTTGTTGGTGTAGAGCACGTAAATTTCGCTGCTGCTCACTGCAATATCGCGGGTGGTTTCGCCCACCGGAAAGCGGTGCATCGCCTCGCCTTCGGGCGAGAATACTGAAATAAAATCGGAGGCAGCCACGTATAGCTTACCGTCGTGCAGGTCAAAGCCCTCCACGACACCGGGCGTGTCGAAGCTCACGATTTTTCGGTAGGGCGACACGGGCGAGCTGCTGTCGGCAACGCGCAGGTCGTTGCCGATTTCTTGCTGCGCATCGCTTTTGCCGGTTCTTTTTGCCAGCGTTCCCGTTACGCCGGCAAGGGCGCCGCCGGCAATGACAGAGCCGCACACGCGCAAAAAGTTCTTGCGCGAAATGAGCGTTTTTTCTTTGCTTGCTTTTTCCATTTTGTTTGGCTTCAGAAGTTAATTGTCAGCAATTTTTAAGCAAACCACATTGTGCGCATCCCTCACCATGAGCCGCCCGTCGGCGTAGGCCATAGGCCCCCACGCATCGACACCCTCCATGATGCGCTGCTTTTTCAGCAGCGCCATGCTCTTGTTTTTTATGGCATACACGTAAAGCTCACCGTCTTCTTTGAATGCAAAAAGGTGCTTGTTGATGACCATGTAGGGGCCTAAGCCAAAGCGCTCGTCGGCGCCGGACGACCAAATGGGCGTGTGCAAATCGGTGGGCAGGTAGCACACCAACTTGCCGCGCAAGCTGCCGCCGTCTTTGGGGGTGATGGTGATTATCATTCCGTTGTACAGTATGGGCGTTTGCTGCTCGCACGACAGCCCTTCGTTTGCCTTGTACTGTTCGGCAATGGTGGCCGTCCACTTGCTGCCTGCCCTGTTCACGTGCAGCAGCGCACCGCCTGCGCCGTAGCCTGCCACGAGGAACACGCTGTTGTCTGACAGCTGCAAGGGCGAGGGCGCCACCACCGAGGGCTGCCACTTGGTGGCGCTCCACAGCAGCGCTCCTGCATCGCTTTTTTCTGCCGACACGCCGCACACGCCGCCCACTCCAATATATACGTAGGTCTTTTTTCCGCCCAGCGTCATGGGGATAACAGAGGAGTGCGACATTTTGTAGCGCAGCGTGTTGGGCGTTTGCCACAAGATGTTTCCGGTTTTGCAGTCAACGCCCACCATCAGGGTTTCCTCGCCGGAGGGGGCAACCACGAGCGTGCTGCCGTCCACGCGGGGGCACTGCCCGGCGTACCAAAAGGGCACCTCGGTTTTGAAGTCTTTCTGCACGTCGAGCGCCCATTGGAGGTCGCCTGTGGTGGGGTGGCAGCACATGATGTGCCCCTGCGGCCCAAGCGTGATAACGTAATCGGCGGACACTACGGGCGCGGTGCGCGAAAATCCGTGGTTGCGCTTCATCGGCACGCGGTACCAGCGCCGCCACAGCTCCTTGCCGCTTTCGAGCGAAAAGCAGCGCAGGGCGTCGGATTTCAGCGTTTCGTCGTAGTCGAGGAAGTAAACCCTGCCGTTGAAAATTACGGGTGCGGCGTGGCCTTCGCCGGTGCCCACGCTCCACAGCGTGGGGTAGGCCGCCTGCGTGTTGATGGCGTGCGGGGTGCTCACAATGTTGGATGCCGCCTCGCCGCGAAAGCATGTCCACTTGCCGGTGAGCGTGGCGCTCACCTCGCCGCCGTCGTAGCGCATAAAAAACTCGCCGATGCGCACTTCGTTGGCCTTGCGCACCAAGCCTTCCGGGCGGTTGTCGGCCCCCGGCGCCTGCACGGCAAATTCCTTTTGCGTGGGGTACACGTGCCACCCCACCACGGCGGCAAGGAATGCTGCTATGGCAAGCAGGGTAACGGTTATTTCGAGTTTTTTGGGGCTCAATTTGCGAAGGCGAAAAAAGTTTTACCCTTTCACCTTGTACGCCATCAGCGTGTTGCCGTGCCTCACGAATAGCGTTCCTTTGTAAATGACGGGGTGCGCCCAGTGCTGCTCGGTGCCGAGCGTAACTTTGAAGCGGCTCACGACGTCAAATTTTTCGGGCGTGGGGCGCACGAGGGCCATTTCGCCCTTGTCGCTGTAGCAGTAGAGCATACCGTCGGCGGCAATTACGTTGCCCATGCCCAGCGTGTCGCTTTTGTACTGCGTTTCGCCCGTTTCCCAGTCAACGCAGTACCAGTAGCGTTTGCGCTCGCCGGAGCCGTAAACGTAGTTGCCCAGCTTTACAAAGCCGCCCATTTTGTTGTCCATTTCGTTGCGCCACACCTCCTCCACGCTGCGGCCACCGTTGGTAATCCGAAGCTGCACCGAGCCGCACTCGCTGCCGCTGGTGCTGAACAGCAGGCCGTTTTCGTAGTACGGCGTGTTGGGGCTGTGCCTGTGCTTAGGGTTTTGCACTGCCGACCACAGCAGCGCTCCCGTTTTTGCATCGAAGCCCGCAAGGAGAGAGTCGAAGGCTGTAACCACCAGCGGCACCTCGGTTTCGCCGATGTACAGCGGCGAGCAGTAGGCCGAAAGCCGCCCCGTGCCCTTTGACGACCACAGCAGCGCACCCGTGTTTTTGTTCAGCGCCACAAGGCTATTCTCCTGTCCGCCGGGCGTGAGGTAAATGACATCGCCCACGATGAGCGGCGATTCGGTCATCCCAAAGCGAAGGTTCTTGCCGTCCAGCTCGTGCAGGGCGTCTTTTTGCCAAGCCAAGTCCAGCGTTTTTTCGTCCATGCAGTACAGCACGCCGCGCCCGCTGAAGACGTACAGCTTGCCGTTGTCCACGGTTACAGTGGAGCGCGAGCCGTGGTAGTTGACGCTCCACTCCAGCCCGTACGATTTTTTGTTGAGCAGCTGGCCTTGCAGGTCGAACACGTAGAGCGTACCGGTGCTATCGGTCATGCCCGTAATGTAAATTTTGTCGCCGGCAATGGAGGGCGAGGAATGCCCCTGCCCCAAGCTGTCGTAGTGCCAGCGGAGCTGAGGGCCTTCGGCTGCCCACGATTTGAGCAAGCCGGTTTCGTTGTACACGCCGTCGCGCTTGTCGCCGCGCCACTGCGAATTGGGGGACGAAGCTGCGGAGCTGCCGCACACCACCACCGCTGCCAGAGCAGCGCCGAGCATTGAGAAGGTTGTCTTTTTCATGTTGTAATTTTTTTTTTGTAAATACCATAACCTAATTGAACCGCGGCGAAGGTACAACTTTTTGCAATAACATTGCAGGGTACATTACAGTTTCTTTTTCGTGTTGGGTGTTTTTTTATTCGCTTTGATGAGGAAAAGCACTTGCGCTATGATTTTGCACTATCTTTGCGCCCGTAAAAATAATAAAAAAAACCATAAAACCCAACAATCGTATGAAGCAAAGCTACCTTTTACTATGTGCGCTTTTACCGCTTTCGGCGGCGGCGCAAGGCGAAGAGTCCACCATGCATGACACCATTGAAACCGTGGTGGTAACGGCGCAGCAGCGTGAGCAGCGCCTGCTGGATGTCCCCATCACGCTTTCGTCGCTGAGCGCACGGGAGCTGGAGAGCACCGTTACGCGCAACCTTGAGCAGCTGTCGGCCCTTGTGCCCGGCCTCAACGTTCGCATTCAGACGCCGCACCGCCCCACCTTTGTCATCCGCGGGCTGAGCAGCGATGAGGTAAGCCCCACCGCGCAGCCCCGCGTGTCGGTTTACTTCAACAACATCCCCACGAGCCGCGCCAGCATGGCGCTCACCGAGCTGTACGACATGGAGCGCGTGGAGGTGGCCAAGGGGCCGCTGGGAACGCTCTTTGGGCGCGGGGCGCAGATTGGAGCCATTAACTTTATCTCGCAAAAACCCACGGCAGATTTCGGTGGCTACGCATCGGTGGGCGTGGGCAACTTCAACATGAAGGAGGTGCAGGCTGCCCTCAACATCCCCATCCTGAAAGACAAGTTGACGGCGCGCGTGGCGGGCATTTACAGCTATCAGGACGGCTACGTGAAAAACCTTTCGGGCGGCGATAACCTCAACGGGAAGAACACCTTCGGAGGGCGCCTGTCGCTGGCCTACCAGCCCATCAGCGACCTGCGGCTCGACCTCATGCTGAGCTACCAAAAGGACAACAACCCCGGCACATCCTTCATGAGCAAGCGCTACCCCAACTCCAACGGCGTGAGCGACATCTACAGCTACGAGGCCTCGCTTGACTCCGGCAAAACGTGGTACAACAAGCGCGACGTGCTGCTCTCCTCGCTCGACGTAAGGTACACGCTGAACGAAACCGGCTACCTGACTTCGACCACCTCGTTCACCACCAACACCGCAGACCACCACTGGGACGGCGACGGCACCATTGCCCCCGCCATCGACATGGCCGAGGGCGTAGAGGCCACGCAGCTTTCGGAAGAGCTGCGCTACCATTTTTCTGCCGTCGGCAAAAAGCTCACCGGCTTTGCAGGCGCCAGCTACTGGCGCGAGGACGTGAAGCAAAAGTATTGGGTGGGAGGCAACGAGCAGTACATGGCCTACGCGCTTTTTCAAATGTGGGACTACATGATTAGCGCTAACGGCGCTCTTTCCCCTGCGATGCCCGCCATTCCGGATAATCCGCAGCTTGGCGAGTTAGCCAAAGTGCCGCTGCCTACCGGCCACGAGGAGGAAAACAACAGCGGCGCCATCAACCAATCCTACGATATTTTTGCTGACGTAACCTACGAGGTGCTGCCCAAGTTCAGCATCACCGCAGGGCTGCGCGGCACGTACGAAAAGTTCAAAACCACCAACGAAACGCACAGCCTGACCGATGCTATTCCCTCCACGCTCGGCATGTTGACTGGCTCGTACCCCAACTTTTTCTTTCGCCCCACGGCAAGCACCGAGGAGGTGGAGAAGGAGTTTTTGTCGCTCACCTACCGCGCTGGCTTGAAGTACGACATCAGCGCTTCGGCAAGCGCTTTTGCGGGCTACTCGCGCGGTCGCCGCCCGAACGTGGTGCAGTTCAACTCGGCAGGGGAGCACGAGGTGCTCAACTCCGAGAACGTGCACAGCTTTGATGTGGGCGTGAAGTGGAGCGCGGCGCAGCGCGTTTGGGTTGATGCAGGTTTTTTTTACCAGCTGTACGATAACTTTCAGGTAACAGAGTGGGTGCAGGGCGGCCAGCAAATTTACGACGCGGGCAAGGCCACCGCCTACGGCTTGGAGCTTACCGCCAAGGCTGCCATCGTGAAGTACTTGGATGTGTTTGGCAGCTACGCTTACTTCCACTCGCAGTTTGCCGACAAATATACCAACGACTCCCCGCAGAGCTACGCAGGTAACAGCTTTCGCTTGTCGCCCGAAAACAGCTTCGCCCTTGGCTTCAACGCAAAGGCAAACATCTCAAAAAACTTGCTGCTGGTTTTCACCCCTACCTACTCGTGGAAAAGCCACGTGTGGTTTGAGGACAGCAACGCGCAGCAGCCCGAAGACCCCACGCTGGCAAGGTTAGAGCAAGACGCCTACGGCCTGCTCAACGCCAACCTCGCGCTACACATCGCGCAGCCGAGCCTCACCGTGGCCATCTTTGCAGCCAACCTTACCAACGAAAAATACATTATCGGCGCAGGCAACACCGGCATGATGTTTGGCGTGCCAACCTACGTGCCCGGAATGCCAAGGCTGGTGGGCGGAAAGGTAACGTGGAAGTTCTAACCTTGAAGGCTGAATGATGCAAGCAACCTTATCTGCCTCCCGCCGCGCCACGTACATCACCGTGGCGGCGCTGTGCATGGTGGCCACCTTTCCGGGCAGGACGCACGGGCTGGGGTTCATCACCGAGAGCGTGCTGCAAGACTTGAGCATCGACCGCACGCTCTACAGCTACTACAACCTCGTGGCCACGCTTGCGGGCGCTCTGTTCTGCATCCCCATAGGCGCGTGGCTCGATCGCATCGGGTGCCGCAAAACGCTCTCCATCGTGCTCGCGCTGCTCGGCGTGTCCGTGCTTGCCATGAGCGCGGTGCAAAGCAAGGCGCTGTTTTTTGTTTGCCTGCTGCTCACGCGAGGCTTCGGGCAAAGTGCGCTGTCGGTGGCCAGCATAACGCTCATCTCAAAATATTTTCCCAAGAGCAAGCTGGGGCCGGCTATGGGCATTTACTCGGTGCTGACCTCGGCGTTTTTTGTGGGCGCGTTCGGCGGCATGGGCGCAGCGCTGGAGCACCTTCAGCCCTGCACCCTGATGTGGCGCAGCGATGAAATTATAGTACCTGTGTGGCGCATGGCCTGGGGCGGCATCGGGGTTATCTTGCTCGCATTTTTTGTCCCCCTCGTCCTGCTTTGCGTTCGCCGTCGCCACGTGCTGCCGGTCGCGGAGGCAGAGCAGGCAAGGCCTTTGGAGGAGGCGGGAGTGTCGTTTGCGCAGGCCATCCGCACCCCTGTGTTTTGGATATTCGGGCTGTCCATCGCGTTCTACGGCATGGTCAGCTCCGGCATCGCCCTGCACAACGAGGACATCCTGCTGGAGCGCGGC
>JAITMY010000111.1 GCA_031290755.1 Prevotellaceae bacterium | reverse complement strand
TTTTTAGGTTTTAAGTTTTTTCACTGCCTCGTTGCTACTCGCTGTAGTACACCCGCTGCACCCTCGGCGATATGCCGGTAAGGATTTCGTAGGGGATGGTGCCCAGCGCTTCGGCCAGCGAGCCAACGCTGGGGCTGTCGCCAAACACCACCACCTCGTCGCCCTCGCTCACCTCCATGCCGCTAACGTCCACCATGCACGTGTCCATGCAGATGTTGCCGACGGTGGGCGCAGGCCTGCCGTTTACCATCACGCTTCCCCGCCCGTTGCCCAGCAAGCGGTTGAGGCCATCGGCGTAGCCTACGGGGACGACGGCAATGGTTGCGTCGGCAGGCACCGCGCCGCGGCGCCCGTAGCCTACGGTGTCGCCCGCCGGCACGCGCTTGAGCTGCACGATGGTACTCTTGAGCGTGCTCACGGTGCGAATGTCGGCGCGTCCGGTGGCGCTGACGCCGTAGAGCGAAATGCCGAGGCGCACCATGTCGAGCTGCGCTTCGGGAAAGCGCTCCACACCTGCGGAGTTGGCCATGTGGCGTATGGTTTTGTAGCCCAGCGCGGCTTCCACCTTGCGGCTCATGCTGTCGAACAGCGCCAGCTGCCCCCGCGTAAAATCGTCGTGCTGCGGCTCGTCGGCAGCGGCGAAGTGCGAAAAAATGGAGGCCACCTTGAGGTTGCGAAAGCGCAGCAGGGCTTGCAGCAGCGCCTCCAGCTCGTGCTCGGCAAAGCCCAGCCGGTGCATTCCGGTGTCCAGCTTGAGGTGAATGCTGCACTGGTTGTTGCCGGTGTGCAGCACGGCCTCGCTGTAGCGCTGTAGCATCGGGAGGCTGTAGATTTCGGGTTCGAGGTGGTAGTCGAGCATCTGCTCAAAGGTGCCCGGCTCGGGGTTGAGCACCAGCACGGGCATGGTAATTCCGGCGCGGCGCAGCTGCACCCCCTCGTCGGCAAAGGCCACGCCAAGGTAGCTCACGCGCTGGTGCTGCATCAGGCGTGCCACCTCGCTCAGCCCGGCGCCGTAGGCCGAGGCCTTGACCAGCGCGAGCGTTTTCACCCCTCGGCGCAGCAGGGAGCGCAGCGCGTTGAGGTTGTCGGTGAGGGCGGTGAGGTTGACCTCCAGCGTGGTGAGGTGCGTTTTCTGCGCCAGCTGCCGCGACACCTGCTCAAGCAAAAAGCGGCGGCTTCCCTTGACCAGAATGGCCTCGTCGTGAAACGCGCTGCGGTCGAGCTGCCGCAAAAAGTGCCCCGCCGACGAGTAGCACAGGGTTTCGCAGCCGAACTTATCCGCGTGCTGCCCGATGTTTGGGCCAATGGCGATGAGGCGCGACACGCCGTGCTCGCGCAGCAGGTCGGCCACCTCGCCGTAGAGCCTCCAGCTCTCCTTGCCGCTCTGCTCAATGTCCGACAGCACCACGGTGCGGCGGCGGTGCTTGCCGAAGCTCGACAGGAAGTCCAGCGCAATGCGGAGCGAGGCCACGTCGGCGTTGTAGGCATCGTTGATGATGGTGCAGCCGTTGATGCCCTCGCGCAGGTCGAGGCGCATGGCGACGGGCGAAAGGTGCGCCACGCTGCCCGCCGCGCTGTCCACGCTGATGCCCAGCGCGGGGTAGCGCTGCGACAGGAGGTAGCACAGGGTGAAGCTTTGCAGCGCATTTTCCACCGAGGCGGCATCGGTGAAGGGGATGGCGAGCGCGTAGCGCTGCCCCGTGGCGGCCACCAGCACCGCCACGCGGGTTTCCTTTTCGCCTTTTTCGAAGGAGACAACGCGCACGTCGGCCTCGGGGGAGGCGCCCCAGCAACAGCGCTGCTTCTTGGCCAGCGCTGCGGTGGTGCGAATGGTGGAGTGCACCTCGTACTGGTCTGCGCAGTAAACGATGGACTCGGCGTGGTCGCACATGCGCAGCTTTTCGCGCAGCTTGTGCTCGCGCGAGGCGAAGCCCTCTTGGTGGGCATCGCCAAGGTTGGTGAGCACCACCACGTCGGGGCGCACGATGTCCTCCAGCAGCGCCATCTCGCCCGACTGCGAAATGCCCGCCTCAAAAACGCCCAGCTCCGTATCCTCGCCCATGCCCCACACCGAGAGGGGAACGCCCACCTGCGAGTTGTAGCTTTTGGGGCTTCGCGCAACGCGCAGCTGCGTGGCGAGCAGCTGGGTGATCCACTCCTTCACCACCGTTTTCCCGTTGCTGCCCACCACCGCCACCACGGGGCAGCTGTGCTGGCGGCGGTGGTGCGCCGCCAGCGCTTGCAGCGCCGCGAGCGTGTTGGGCACCGCCACAAGCGATGCCGCGGGGTAGCGCGCCGCATCCACCGGCTCGCTCACCACGAAGGCGCGCACGCCGCGCTCGTAGAGGTCGCCGAGGTAGTGGTGCCCGTTGTGCCGCTCGCCGACAAGGGCAAAAAACACCGCCCTGTCGGGGCAAAACATGCTGCGGCTGTCGGTGATGAGGTCGCTTACAGGCACGTCGCCGCTGCCCGTAAGCTCGCCGTGCACAACATCGGCAATGGTGGATAGGTAGTAGCTCACAGGGTAGTAGTTAAAAAGAACGAATCGTACTTGGCAACAAATTCTTTGTCGGTAATCTGTAGTGTTGTATCCATAGTTATAAAATATATGTTACTTATGACTTTCGGCAAAGGTAATGATTATTTTCAATACCACAAAAAAGTGGCACCACAAAGGTGCCGCTTCAACTTCTCACTACTTTGGAATATCCCACCTCAACGGGGTTAGGATAATTGCCTACTCACCACCGTTATTCTTCTCCGCCAGCTCTCTTATGGCTCTGTCGAAATCGCTTTCGTATTGCAGCATCTCTTGTTTTCGGTACGCTTCAAATGCTTGCGTGGCTCTTTCCATTGCCTTGTCGTGCAAAATCTTTCCTGCACCCTGCAACAAAGGGCGGTCGCCTGCCGACAAAATTCTGTCAAGCTGCTCAATCCATTGCTGCATGGTCATTGGTGTTTGCTCTATCGCCTGCAATTCGGCGTAGTCCAAATATTGCGAAACAAGTAGATTCAGCACCTGCAATTCTTTTCCCGACAGATAGTTTTTTGCAATTTTCACATCGTCGCGGGTAATGTAGTTTCCTTTGAAATTTGTCATACCCACCATTGGTTTTTCTGCATCCACTCTGTCGTAAATAACTTCGGCAGCGGTGTGCTGGTGTGCTGCAAAGTGCATTTTGTTCTGTACGGTGGCAAAAAACTGTCGCGTAAGGTCGGCTCGCGGGTCGTAGTCGATAGCCGTAACGTAAATATCCGTAACCTGCTGATAAAGGTTGCGTTCACTTGAACGGATGTCGCGTATGCGTTGCAGCAACTCACGGAAGTAGCGGTTGCCGTTACCTTTGAGCCGCTCGTCGTCCATAGTAAATCCTTTTTGGATATATTCGTGCAAGCGCTGCGTAGCCCACTGCCGAAAGCGAGTTGCCACCTGCGATTTCACGCGATAGCCAACGGCAATAATCATATCTACGTTGTAATGCTCAATTTGCCGCTGTACGCGCCTGTTGCCTTCCTGACGAACTAACAAGAAATTCTTGTGAGTTGCCTCTTGGACAATTCGCCTTCTTCGACTATCGCATTAATATGCTGGCTTACATTTTGCTGTGTGGTATCAAACAGCAGCGCGATTTGCTGTTGAAAGAGCCATACATCCTTATCATCGAAACGAACATTAACATTCGTTATGCCGTTATCGTCTTGATACAGGACAAAGCTGCTGTTTACCGGTTGAATTTCGTTTTTCATACGCAAATAATTTTCCTGCAAAGTTACATAAAGTTTTTCAACCGAGCAAAAACAAAAAAAGCGGCACCTACAAAGATACCGCTTAACCCCGTAATTATTGGGACATTCCGCCGAACTGGGGAGGTGTCCACTCACGTGGAACAAAGCCTAAGGGAGGAGAAGCCAGCGCGACCGTATCGCCGGTCAGCTCCAGCA
>JAITMY010000045.1 GCA_031290755.1 Prevotellaceae bacterium | reverse complement strand
CCGGTTGGTAGGCGCTTAGCACCTTGCGCACAGGGTTTCCGCTGTGGCCGTCCGGCACAATGAGCGAGCGCAGCACGTCGTTTTGCTGCGTGATGGTATTCAGGGCGTTTTGCAGTCGCGCCGGCGAAAATTTTTCATCCTTTATGTTGATGCTGAAAACGATGTTGTAGGCCTGCTTCACCTCCTTCGTTTTTTCCACCAGCCACAGCGTTTTTTGGTTCACAGCCAAGGGCAAATCCTCGCCGATGGTTGGGCGCTCCTCCGCTTGCGTAAGGTGAGCCGCCTGCGTGTCCACAAAGTTGGCCAAGCTGCGGATGTCGGGGTGGCTGTATATATCGCTGATTAACAGGTGAACATGAAATGCCGACTGTATGCGGTTGGCCAGCTTGATGATGGTGATGGAGCTGGCGCCCGAGTACAGGATATTGTCTTCCGGAGCAAGGTTGGCGCCGTTTGTCAGCGCCGCAAGCATAGCGCTGATGCGGGCAGCAGTGCCCTCGCCTGCCGTCGGCTTAGCTTGTTGATTTTTGGCCGCAGGCAAGTGCAGCACGTCAATTTTTCCGTTTGGCAGCTTGGGGAAGGCTTGCAGCGTAACGATGCTGGCGGGTATGGCGTACTCGGGGAGGATCTTTTTCAGCCCGTCCACGTAGGCGGCGTAGGGTTTTTCGTGGTCGGAGAGGACGTAGGCTGCGAGCTTGTGGTCGTAGTCCTCGCTGCGGTCCACCAGCACCACCGATTCGCGCACGTTGGGCAGCGAGCTTAGGGCGTTCTCCACCTCGCCCAGCTCAACGCGGATGCCGCTAATTTTTACCTGCCTATCCTTGCGTCCGAGGCACTTCAGCGTGCCGTCGGGCAGGTAGGCGGCGCAGTCGCCGGTGCGGTAGTAGCGCTTGCCGTTGAGGGTGAAAAATTGCCGGAGGTTGAGTTCGCCCCTATGCAGGTAGCCGGAGGTAACGCCGGGGCCGGCTGCGCACAGCTCGCCCACGTCGGCGCCGGCCACCGGGCGCAGGTCGTCGTCCACCAGCAGCACCTCCGAGCTTTCCAGCGCCCGGCCAATGGTGATGGGCGCACCTTTTTCCACCCGCGCGTAGGTGATGTTGGCCACGGTTTCGGTGGGGCCATACAGGTTCCATAGGCGGATATTGCCACAGTGGGCGAAGGTTTCGCTCACCAGCTTTTCCTTTAGCGGCTCGCCCGAAAACAGGATGAAGCGGGGCAGGGCGGTTACTCCGTTGGCCTTTGCGTAGCGCAGGTGCTCTTCCCACAGCGTGGGCACAATGTACATGCCGTGGCTGGGGTGGCGGCTGTACCAATCGAACAGCAGCGAAGAGTTTTGCGCCACGTGGGGGGGCAGGATGTGCAGGCAGGCGCCCGTTGACAGGGGCACGTAGAGCTGCTTCACCGCCGCGGCAAACGCCAGCGACGACATCAGGGGCAGGTCGCCACCAGTGTCTCCATGCAAGTGAGAGAGGTACCAATCTACGTAGTAGGTCAGGTTGCCGTGTGAAATGACCACGCCCTTGGGCTTGCCGGTGGTTCCGGAGGTGTATAAAATGTAGGCAGCATCGCCTTCGGCAACGCTTACTTCGGGATTTTCGGCAGATTGTTGCTGTAGCAAATCTGACTGAGCAGCGAGGTCAACGACGGTTACGCCGTCCTTGGCAAAGGGCAGCGGGGCGTTGGCCACCACAACAGAGCAGGCGGCATCGCTTATGATGTCGCGAATTTTTTCGGCGGGGAAAGCGGTGGAGAGCGGCACGTAGCAGCCGCCGGCCTTCTGCACGGCCAGCACCGCAAGCGGGATGTCTTGGTTATGGGTTAGGTACAGGCCAACGGCGCAGCCTTTGCCAACGCCGTGCGCCACAAGGTAGCCGGCTAAGCGGTTTGCCTTTTCGTTAAGGTCAGCAGAATTCACCCGACAGCTGCCGCATTCAAGCGCTACGCTGTCGGGTGTTTGCTTCGCAATATCCTCAAATCGCTTATATAGCGGTGTACGCTGCATACTTGGCGGCGTATTGGGCAACGTTTATCTCGCCCGACTTCACCTTTTTTATAGCAACTTTTACAGCAGGCTCGTACTTCTTAGGAATTGTAGGCACCTTGGGTACTTTAGGAACGCTGGGCACCGCAGGTACCTTGGGAATTGCAGGAGGTGCACCGACGCCGGCGGGAACCGAAAGGCATGCCCGACATTTTGGCGCCTTGCCACCGGGGATGCTCTTTGGGCTTGCAGCGATGGCCGCAATTGCCCTAATCTTTTGGGCTATGCCCAACTTTTCTAATTTGCTCATAGTTTTTATTTTTTTAATGAAACAGTTAATAAAAAGACGGAGCGAAGATAAATGTTTTTTTTATTAATGCAACATTTCGACAGCTATTTTTTGCGCCAAAGCTTCGACGTATGGTGAGCGCATCATCGAAACGTGGTTGCCGGGGGAGGTGGTGAGGGTGGCGCGGGGGGCAAAGGTGCGCCAGCGCAGGTCTGCCGGACGGGTATCGGCATAGGTGGTGGCGTCGCTGCGTAGGTGAAGTGGGTTCTCGGAGCGCACCACAAGCACGTTTCCATCGTAAGCTGTAGGGTGGTACGCCGCTGCAATTTCGTTGTGGTAAATCATCTGCTCCAAAAAACCGTGAAATTCGTTTGCCGTGATGCCCTGCGGAGCAAGGCCAAGCCGCTGGAATTTTTCGAGGAAGAGGGCGGAGCGCTCCTGCGCCGAAAGCCCCTCTATCTTTTGGCGGGTGATGCGGAGGCTTTCGCCAACCATGTGCTCCACCTTTTCGGCGAAGAGAACAATACGCGCCACGTCGTCCGGAGGAGTGGCGGGTGGGTCGGCGTAGGCCAGCTGGTCGATGATTAGCACGTTGGGGCAGGTGGAGGTTTTGCGGGAGCGCTGCACCGCCATTTCAAAGGCAATGAGCGCACCCATAGACCACCCGCCAAAGGCGAGGCTGCCCGTGATGTTGTGCCTTTCTATGCTTTCTAAGTATTGGGCAGATAGAGCTTTGATGTCGTGCTGCTCCACCCTGCCGGGCCTTGTTTGGAGGCCGTATATGGTTACGTCGCCGGGCAAGAGCGAGGCGAGGGTGTGGTAGCAAAACACGTTGCCGCCCGCCGGGTGCACCAAAAAGAGCGCCTTGCTACCGTGGCCGCCGTCTTTCATTTTTACGAGGGGCGAAAATTCGGTACTTTGATGGCGCAGGCCTGCGCCAATTTTTTGGATGGTAGCGTTGCGGAAAAGGAAGGACAGCGGGAGGCTGACGCCAAACTCCTTGCCGATGTGGTGCAGGAGCTCTATGGCCAGCAGGGAGTTGCCGCCCACGCTGAAAAAGCTATCGTCCAAGCTCAGGTGTTCTGCTTGCAGCACTTTGCAAAAAATCGCTTTTACCCGCTCCTCGTCGGGGGTGAGCTTTTCCGCAGATTGGGGGGCCTCCGCTTGCGGCTGTTTGGCGCTGCTTAGCAGCTGCGCCGTTTTTTCGTAATCTACTTTTCCGTTTGGGGTTACGGGTATTTGGGGGAGCGGAATAAGGCGGTCGGGGAGCATGTAGGCAGGCAGGCGTGCCGCCAGCATTTGCCGCAGCGCGGCGGCCTCGGCGGGCGTGGATAGGGTGATGGCCGCCCAGAGCTGCCCCTGCGTTTTTTCGGAGGGGGTGAGCGCCACCGCCTGCTGCACGGGGGCGAGCGCTTGCAACTGCAGCTCCACCTCGCGCAGCTCCACGCGGTTGCCGCGGATTTTCACCTGCCTGTCCATTCGCCCTCGGAAAAAGAAGCGCCCCTCGCTGTCCACGGCGCCGCGGTCGCCGGTTTTGAAGAGCTTTTCGTTGGGCAGGAATGGAGCTTCCACAAACTTTTCGCGGGTGAGGTCGGGGTTGTTGAGGTAGCCGGAGGCCAACGATTGACCGCCGATAAAGATTTCGCCCTCCACGCCTATGGGCAGGGGTTGCAGGTCTGGGTCGAGGATGTAGAGGCGAGCGCTGCTCAGGGGTTTGCCAATGGGGATTTCGGGTTCGCTGCCCTGCACTTGGCAGGCCGCCACGCCAACGGTGGCCTCGGTGGGGCCGTAGTGGTTGAAGATTTGGAGTGCGGGCGCCAAGGCTTTCACGCGGGCTACCAAGGTCTGGCTCAGCGCTTCGCCGCCAAAGATGATGGCGGTTGAGGGCAGCACCGCCGCGCCGCCGCTGAGGAGAGCGTTGAGGTGCGAGGGCACGATTTTGAGGTAGTGCGGCGGCGTTTTTGCGAAGCATTGCGCCAGCAGCGGCGGCGAGGTGATTTCGTCCTCGGTGGGGATGAGGAGGGTGCCGGCGAGCGCCAAGGCAGGGTAAATCATCGTGTTGCCGAGGTCTGCGGCCAGAGTAGAAACCGTTGCGTAGCGCTTGCCGGGTTCAAGCCCAAGGCGGACGGTGATGGCCTGCACGTAGCTTGCCAGCGCGCTGTGCGGAATGCACACGCCCTTTGGTGCGCCGGTGGTGCCGGAGGTGTAGATGATGTAGGCAAGGTCGGAGGGTAGCACGCTCACCGTGGGCGGCGCGGCGCTGCACTGCGCGAGGTGCGGTGCTTGCTCGTCAAGCAGCAGGGCGGTGAGGGGGAGCTGCGCCGCTACGTCCCTGAATTTTGCCTCTGTAATCAGGAGGCTGGCCTTGCAGTCCGCAAGGATGAAGCGGAGGCGCTCCACGGGCAGGTCGGGGGCAATGGGGACGCATGGTACGCCGCTTTTGATGGTGGCCAGCAGGGCCACAATTTGCGCCACCCCGCGGCTAAGCAGGATGGCCACCGGCGCACGGTTTTTGTTGGTTTGCAGCAGCAGGTTGGCCAGCTGGTTGGCGCGGAGGCTGAGCTGGCGGTAGGTGAGCTGCTCGCCGTGGGACGCTACGGCAACCCGCTCCGGCGCTGAGCTGGCGGAGGTTTCAAAGAGAGCATTGAAGGTGGCCACGGCCTCCTGTAGCTTCGGGGAAGATGCCTGTAGGGCGCCAAAAATAGTCTGCTTGTCTTCCTCCGTGAGCATTGGCATATCCTTCACCGGCAGCAGCGGATTTTGCGCGGCGTTGCCCACCAGCAGGGCGTAGTGGGCAAGGATGCGCTCCACCATTTTGTCGGAAAAAACATCGGTGTTGGCCGTGAGCGTAAGCACAAATTCGCCGTTGTACTCCTCCACCCAAAAGTTGAGGTCGTACTTGGTGATGCTAAGGTCCACCTTGTAGGGCTTCACGCTGATGTTGCCCACGGAGTAGAGCGAGGGGATGTTTTGGAAGACAAAAAGCACCTGAAAGAGGGGCGTTGTTTGCAGGTTTCGCTCCACCTTGAGGGCAGCGAGTATCCTGTCGAAGGGTACTTGCTGGTGCTTTAGGCTGTTGTAAGATTGCTCTTTGAGCTGCTGCTCCAACTCTGCAAATGTTTGCTCGGAGCAGACGGAAGTTTTGAACGGAATGGTGTTGAGCAGGAGGCCGAACACGTTTTGAAACTCCTCCACCGTGCGGTTGGCCACGGGCACGCCCACCACGATGTCGGGCTGGTGGGAGTAGCGGTAGAGGAGGATGTTTAGCGCCGCAAGGAAGAAGCTGAACGGGGTAACGTTTTCGCGCTGGCAGTGGCGGTTGATGGCCTCCGTGAGCGCAGCGCCAACGGGCAGGCTTAGCTTTTTCCCTCGCCCCGTGAACACCTGCGGGCGGGGCTTATCCGTTGGCAGGGCAAGGTTTGGGGGGATGGTGCGGAGCATGTTGCGCCAGTAGCTTTCGCTTGCCTTGCACTCGTCGGAGGCCAGCCACGCCTGCTCCCATGCCACGTAGTCGATAAACTGCGGGGGCGGCGGTAGGGTGTGCGCACCGCGCAGCTGCAGCTCGCGGTAAATGGTAAACTGCTCCTTGAGGAGCTGGGCGTTTGACCATCCGTCGGAGATGATATGGTGGGGCGTGTAGAGGAAAAGGTACTCGGCGTGGCCGGTGCGGAGTATGCGCAGGCGCATGAGCGGCGGCTTGTCGAGGGGGATTGTTTGCGCAGCCTCCTGCAAGGCCACGTGCAGGAGGTAGGCCTCCTTGTCCTCGTCGGGCAGGGCGCAGAGGTCTTCGTAGGCGAAGGGGAGCACGGCCCTTGGCTCAATTTTTTGGTGGGGTATGCCCTCTTTGGTGGTGAAGGCGGTGCGAAAAATCTCGTGCCGCGCCACGATTTCCGTAAACGTGCGCTCCAGCAGCGCTACGTCGAACGGCTCGCTCAGGCTGAGCACGGCGTACACGGGGTTGTTGTAGAGGGCGTGGTTTTCGTCCAGCTGCTCCAGAAACCAAAAGCGCTGCTGGGCGTTGGAGAGGGGGTAGCAGCCATCGGGCGTTCGGGGCATTTTTGTGGGCTGCCGCTTGACCTCCAAGCCTTTTTGGGCGCGTACTTGCAGAAGCCGTTGCAGCTGCTCTTTGGTGATGGAGGCGAGCTTGGGGGCGCCGGTGGGTTCTGTCATGGCGTCATACTTCAAAGTCAACCACTAGCTTGCCGATGTGCTCGGAGCGCGACATAAAGTTGAGCGCCTCGCCCAGCTGCTGGTAGGGGTAGATTTTGGAGCGCACGGGGTGCAGCTTGCCGCTGCCAAAGAGCTCGCTGAGGCGGGCAAGGATGAGGCTCAGGGTTTGGTAGTCGCGCGTGAGCAAGCCCAAATCGATGGCGGCAAAGGTGAGGCCCTTGTTGAAGATGCCGAGGTGAACGGGGCTGTTTTCGGCAATGTCTTTTTTATCTATTTGCAGAAATCGGCCAAAAAAGTTCAGGCAGCTCAGGCCAGCCAACATGCTTTCGCCCGCAAGGGTGTTGAGCACCACGTCCACGCC
>JAITMY010000036.1 GCA_031290755.1 Prevotellaceae bacterium | reverse complement strand
CCACAGCTCCCCGCCAACGAGCTCCAGCTCGTTGAGCATGTCCACGTTCCCCTTGTCGGTGTGCACCTCCAGCCGCTTGCACACGCTCATGTCTCGCGGGGAGAGGTAACTGATAACGTGGCTCCCGTTGCTCATAATCAGCTGTGCGCCGTTGGTGGTAAGCCCCCAGCCCTCGCCTGCGTAGGGCATGGCGGCCAGCTGCTCCAGCGTTTCGCAGCGGTAAACGAAGCACGTTTGCTCGCGCCACGTAAGCTGGTAGAGCAGGCCGTTGAGCACGCAAATCCCCTCGCCAAAGTACCTGCGCGGCAGCTCCCGGTTCTTAATCACCGCGCCGGTTTTCAGGTCAACGGTGCGTATGGCCGACTGCCCGTGCAAGCCCAGCCCTTCGTAGAGCGTCCCTTGGTGGATGCACAAGCCCTGCGTGTAGGCCTGCGCGTCGTGCGGGTAGGCCTTGAGCACCTTGTAGGCGTAGCGCTTCGGCGCCTTCGTCCCCTGCGCCCCAAGGCAGCACAGGCACAGCAGGCAGCCGAGGGCCAGCAGGCCTGCTGCTACCCCACCCCAGCCGCAGCGCGAGCGGCAAACAGCCCTTGCTTTAAAATCCATAGCTGAGCGAAAAAATGTTTGAGTAGCGCGACGCGCCCACCGAGCCAACGTTGGTGAGCGCGTAGTCGAGCGCAAAGCCCCTAAAGCGCAAGCCCAGCCCCAAGCTGGGCTGCACGGTGAAGTAGCTGCCGCCGCCGAAGTCCGAGATGCGCTGCGCGTTGCAAAGCCCCATGCGCAAAAACACCAGCTGCTTGTAGCCGGCCTCCACGCCCAGCTTCGGGTCAACGTTCAGCGCCTTTGTCGAAATCAGCACGTTGCGCTGCCCGTCGGTGGTAACGTCCAGGCCCACCTCCGCCAGCAGGGAGAAGTCCGCGCCGAAGGCGAAGCTGCGCGCCGCCGCCAGCGTGATTTTCGGCAGCGTAACCTCCACGCGCGACGCGGGGACGCTGTTCGTAATGGTGTCGCCGGAGGGCAGCCCGTAGGCCGGGATTTCGAGCACCGCGGCGTTGTACGTCCACACGTTGACCGTGGTCGTAAGGTCGCGCAGCATAAGCCCGAAGCGCCAGCTGCCCGGCGCGTAGTGCGCCCCAAGGTCAACGCCGAAGCCGTAGGCCGCGGCAAACTCGCCCACGTTGCGGTACACCAGCTTGGCGTTGGCCCCTAAGCTCACCGCGCGCCCCGCCACGCTTAGCTTTCGCGCCAGCGAGAAGATGAGCGCGTAGTCTGCCGTCGAAAAGTAGCTGAGCCGGTCGTAGCTGAAGTTGCCGTCCTTGTCAATGAGGTCAATGGTGTTCAAAATGTCGTCCACCCCAAAGCGGACAAGCGATGCCGCCGCGGTGGTTGCGCTGTCCACGCGGAAGGCAAAGGCGCCGAAGTCCAGCTTGGCCACCCCCGCAAAGTACTCGGCGTGCATGAGCGCGGCGCTCCTTGCAAAGGGGAGCGCGGGCAGCAGCGCGGGGTTCCAGTAGGGAGCGCAGGCGTCGTAGGCCGTGGCCGTGGCGGCGCCGCCCATGCTGAGCGCACGCGCCCCCACGCCCACCGACAGAAATTCGTTGCTGTAGGCAGGCGCAGCTGCCGTGGCCGCGGCGCCCCCTCCCAGCATCGCTGCAAGGGCGCACGCGAACCCTCGGCACCTGCCAAAAAGATGGTAAAAAAGGCTGCTTTTGCGCATCAGGCCTGTTTTTTTTGGTTAACGTGCGCGAAGGTAGCGAAAAAATAAATGCAAATCCACAAAGCAAAAAAAAGGCTAAGGCTTTTTACCACTACATGGATGCCGTTTCCAACGCTTCATCTTCTTGCTCCGCACAGCATCCTTGCATGGCCATGCGGCTTAATGCGCGTACCGACATCCCGTCAAACATCCCGCGTTGCCATTCGGTATAATCAAATGGCTCGCGGTTGACAAGCGTAATAAATCGTTCGGCTTCAACGTTCCCTAAATTTTTGATAAGTATGCGCATACCTTGGCTGCGCAAAGTGGTTTCGGTGTACATAGTTAACTATCTAATGTGTCTATAAATGTGAGCGGATTAACAATCTTAATCTCTGTAACCTTTGCGTTCAATAATCTTTTGTCAGTTGTAATAAAATAGTCGGCTTGCGTGTAAGCAGCACAAGCAATGTGCAGCGCGTCTTTTATTTTTATGCCGGCAGTACATAATTTTTCAGCAGCAGTAAGAATATCCTCGTTTTCACTACAAAAGACAGTGGCTATTTTTTCCCAAACCTTGATAGAGTAGCGTCTATCGGAGTAAGGATTTTGATTATTTTCAAATTCCAAAATGTATGACCAAACCAGCTCGTATTTTCCAAGCAAAATTTGCTGCTGAATAAACAATTTTGCTTCGGTTTCCAACTTTATTTTGAGCTGCTTTTGGTCGTCAAAGGGTCTGTTAAAACAACAGTTGTCTAAATATAGTATCATATAGTATCATGAGTTTTATTTCCCCGCAAAGGTAACTCTTTTTTTTAACTCACCAAACAAAAACGCCGCAACCCCTCACGAACCTGCGGTGCCTGTCTGTAATGCCGCTTAACCCCGTAGCTATTGGAACACTCCGCCGAACTGAGACAGCGAAGCCTTCCGGTAAGACAGCGAACCCTTCCGGTAGGACAATGAAGCCTTCCGGTAGGACAGTAGGATACTCCCTGTCTCAGCGCAAAGGTTGAATGAGGATGCCGAAAAAAAACGCTTCAATGCGAATAAAAAGCTTGATAAGTTGCCGCACTTTATTGTACCTTTGTCGGCAACAAAACATCTAACGTGTATGAAGCTGCTCGACAAACCGGTTGCCACCAAAATACTAATCGCCGCAAGCCTTGTGCTGAGCGCCTTTATCATCTACCCCAACATCATCAAGGTGCCGCACGACGTTCCCCTCCACGCCTCGCGCGGCGACACGGTGGAGTACCTGCTCTTCTTTCTGCTGCGCTACGCTACCTTCTTCCTGCTGCTGTGGGTGCTGCTCGCCGTCAACATGCGCGGGCACGCCTCGCACACGCTCGCGAGGCGCTTCTGGAAGTCGGTTGCCGCCACGGTGCTCCTCTACGGGGTGTACGTGGCCGTGTCGCTGGCCGCGGGCAAGCACAACGACTGCTTCAGCGGCCTGCTGCTGTTCCAGTTTCTGGTGGCCTGCATCATCTGCTGCCTCACGGGGAACATCTTCATCCTCTACCGCGAGCAGCAGGTGAAGGCGCAGGACATCGCGCGGCTCAAGCTCGAAAACCTACAGAGCCGCTGCGCCGCGCTGGCCAACCAGATCAACCCCCACTTCTTCTTCAACTCGCTCAACGGCCTGACGGCGCTCGTGCGCGGCGACAAAAAGGCGCAAACGCTGGAGTACATCAGCAAGCTGTCCGGCGTGTTCCGCTACATCCTGCAGAGCGAAAAAAAAGGGCTGGTGCCCCTGCGCGAAGAGCTGGACTTTCTCGACTCGTTTCGCTACCTGCAAGAGGTGCGCTACGCCGACAAGTTCAGCGTGGGCATTGACGTGCACGAGGAGAAGACCGCGCTGCTCCTCCCCGTGCTCTCCCTGCTGCCGCTGATTGAAAACGTTGTGAAGCACAACATGGTGGACAGCGAAAACCCCATGCACGTGTCGGTGTTCGTGAGCGAGGGCAGCGAGCTGGTGGTGTCCAACCCCATCCACCGCAAGCTCTACCAAGCCGACCAGCAGGGCATCGGGCTGGCGAACCTCGCCGACCGATTTGGCCTGCTGGCAGGCAAAACAATAAGGGTGGAAAGCAGCGGGGATATCTTCAGCGTGTACCTGCCCTTGAGCGCCCCCACCGCATAGCCCCGCCGCAACGCGCAGCTTTTAAACGCAAAAACATTTTTGTATGCAAGTGCTAATAGTAGAGGACGAGACGGCAGCCTCCGAAAACCTGAAGGCCATCATCGCAGAGGTAGCGCCCGAGGTGGAGCTGGTGTGCTGCACGGAAAGCGTAACGCAAACCATCAGGTGGCTGGCCACGCACCCGGCGCCCGACCTCATGTTTATGGACATTCACCTGTCGGACGGCTCGGCGTTCAACATTTTTTCCGCCGCAACGGTAGAGGCGCCCATCATCTTCACCACGGCCTACGACGAGTACGCCATCGACGCCTTCAAGGTGAACAGCATTGACTACCTGCTCAAGCCCATATCCGCCGGCGAGGTGCAGCGTGCGCTGGAAAAATTTCGACGGCTAAGCCGCCACGACGTGCAGCGCTACCTCTCCCAGCAGCCCAAGCTGGCGGCGGCGGGGCAGTACCCCGAAAAGATACTCATCGCGGTCAACAACAAGCTAATTCCCGCCTGCGTTGGGCAAGTATCCTACTTCTACACCACGCAGGGCAGCACCCGCGTTATGCTGAAGGACAACAGCGGGTACAGCTACCCGCGAACGCTCGACAGCATCTACGAAACGCTCAGCCCCGCGCTTTTTTTCCGCGCCAACAAGCAGTTCGTTGTGTCAAAAGACAGCATCAGAAACATAACCGTGTGCTTCGATAGCCGCCTGCTGGTAGCGCTGGACACGAGCGTCCCTGAACAGGTGTACGTCAGCAAAAACAAGGCTGCCCTGTTCAAGAAGTGGCTAACAGCAAGCTGAGGCGCATTTTTCAAGAAATACATCTTTTTCTATGCAAACATTAAGCCCGCAGC
>JAITMY010000114.1 GCA_031290755.1 Prevotellaceae bacterium | reverse complement strand
TGTAGTCCATCACCTTCGGGAAGTACTCCACGAGGTAGTCCGTAACCACCAGCCCCACGTCGCTTGGGAAGAGCTTGCTCTTCTCTGCGCCGGTGTTTTCCTTCAGCGTTTTCGCGGTGATTTTTTCGCCCAGCAGCGTGTGCTGGCGGTAGAGGCGCTCCTGCCCGTCGCGGTTTTCCTTGAGCACGTATCCGCGCTTGATGACGGTGGATATGGTGGGGGCGTAGGTGGAGGGGCGGCCAATGCCGAGCTCTTCGAGCTTTTTCACGAGGCTGGCCTCGGTGTAGCGCGGCGGACGCTGGGTGAAGCGCTCGGTGGCTACAATGGCGCCGGCTTGCAGCACCTGCCCTACCCTGAGCGGGGGCAGCAGGTCGGCGGCTTCGCCCTCGCCCTCGTCGTCGCGCGACTCCATGTACACCTTCAGGAAGCCGTCGAAGAGGAGCACCTCGCCGGTGGCCACAAACTTTTCGGCCACGCCCGCGGCGCTGATGTCCACCGTTGTGCGCTCCAGCTCGGCGTCGCTCATCTGCGAGGCCACGGTGCGCTTCCATATCAGCTCGTAGAGGCGCTGCTCCTGCGCGTCGGCGCTGATGCTTTGCCGCTCCATGTACGAGGGGCGAATGGCCTCGTGCGCCTCCTGCGCCCCCCGCGCCTTGGTGGTGTAGCGGCGGGTGTGCAGGTACTTTTCGCCGTACATGTTGAGGATGGTGGCCTTGGCCGCGGCAATGGCCTGCTCCGACAGGTTCACCGAGTCGGTACGCATGTAGGTGATGTAGCCCGCCTCGTAGAGCCGCTGGGCAACCAGCATGGTTTGGCTCACCGAGAAGCCCAGCTTGCGGCTGGCCTCCTGCTGTAGCGTGGAGGTGGTGAAGGGCGCGGTGGGCGACTTCTTCGCCGGCTTCTTTTCCACCGCCGACACCGTGAAGGTGGCGCCGGTGTACTTTTTCAGCAGGTCGAGCACCGCCTGCTCCTCCTTAAACCGCTGCGCTACTTCGGCCTTGAGCTGGCTTCGCTCTGCCAAAAAGGTGCCCGCCACCTTAAAGAAGCTTTCCGGCTTAAAGATAAGGATTTCGCGCTCGCGGTCGGCGATGAGGCGCACCGCCACCGACTGCACGCGCCCTGCCGACAGCGAGGACTTGATTTTCTTCCACAGGATGGGCGACAGCTCAAAGCCCACCAAGCGGTCGAGCACGCGGCGTGCCTGCTGCGCGTTGACAAGGTTGACGTCCACCCCGCGGGGGTTCTTCACCGCGCTGAGGATGGCCTCCTTGGTGATTTCGTGAAACACGATGCGCTTGGTTTTCTGGGGGTCGAGCTGCAAGGTTTCTTGCAGGTGCCAGGCTATGGCCTCCCCCTCGCGGTCTTCATCGGAGGCCAGCCACACCATCTTGGCCACCTTAGCCTGCCGGCGCAGCTCCGACACCACCCTTGCCTTATCGTCCGAGACGACGTACTGCGGCGCGTAGCCGTGCTGCAAATCCACCCCCAAGTCCTTTTTGGCCAAGTCGCGAATGTGGCCATAGCTCGAGGTAACGAGGTAATCCTTACCCAAAAATTTCTCAATAGTTTTCGCCTTTGCCGGCGACTCTACAATCACTAAATTATCCTGCATAGCTTATTTTTTTCGTTCTAAATCTACTAAATCTACTAAATTCGGCGCTGATTTTTATGGGCGCCCCAGCACCTGCTGAAAAACATTCACAAAGTAAAACATTATAATTCGTACATTCAAAATGTTTAACTGTTTTTTAACACTTTTGCTGGCAGGGAAGGGAATTTAAAGCCTACTTTTGGGGCATGAAAACCCAGCATACGTAACGATGTCAGTCAGGTCAAAAAAAATATGGTTTGGCGTAGCGCTGTGGGGGGTGATTGTGCTCCCCACGGCGCTGCTGGCCACCATGCTCACGCTGGTGTGGCAGGAGATGTTCGGCCCCATGCCCACGTTCGAGGAGCTCGAAAACCCCAAGAGCAACATGGCTTCGGAGGTGTTCTCGGAGGATCACGTGCTGTTGGGCACGTTCCACATTGAGAACCGCACGTTTGTCAGCTTCGAGGACATCTCGCCCAACCTCATCAGGGCGCTGCTGGCCACTGAGGATGTGCGGTTTGCCCACCATTCGGGCATCGACACGCAGGGGCTGCTGCGCGTGCTGGTGCGCACCATCGCCCTCGGCGAGCGGAACCAAGGCGGGGGCAGCACCATCACCCAGCAGCTGGCCAAGAACCTTTTCCCGCGCACGAACAACGAGTACGACAGCCCGTTGGAGAAGTACGGGCACCTGTTCGTTGTCAAGCTCAAGGAGTGGATTACGGCGGTGCGGCTGGAGCGCAACTACACCAAAAATGAGATAATTGCAATGTACCTCAACGTTATCCCGTTTGGGAGCAACGCCTTTGGGGTGAACGCGGCGGCGCAAACGTTTTTTAACAAGCACCCCATGCAGCTGAACGTGGACGAGTCCGCGCTGCTGGCAGGCATTGTGAACGCGCCCACGCGCTACAGCCCCGTGCGCAACTACGAGAGCGCCACCGCCCGCCGCAACTTCGTGCTGAGGCAAATGGTGCGCGCCGACTACCTAAGCCCCGAAAGCTACGCCGCGCTAAGCGAGCAGCCCATCACGCTGCGCTACCAGCAGCAGGATCACAACACTGGACTGGCCACCTACTTCAGGGAGCGGGTTCGGCAAATCATGAACGCCCGCTACCCGCACCCGTCGCACTACAGCACCACGGCGGCCTACGAGGTGGACTTGGCCGAGTGGGAGGGCAACCCGCTGTACGGCTGGTGCCACAAAAACAAGAAGCCCGACGGCACGTCCTACAACGTGCACCGCGACGGGCTGAAAATCTACACCACCATCAACTCCAAGATGCAGCAGTACGCGGAGGAGTCGCTGGTGTCGCACCTGAAAAACACCCTGCAACCGGCGCTGAATGACGAAATCAAGGCCAAGGGCGGGAAGATCTTCGGCGCCTCCATGAGCAGCAGGGAGGAGGAGGAATCGCTCCTTCGCGCCATCAAGCAGACCGAGCGCTACCGCACGCTGCGCAGCGCGGGGCTGAGCATGAGCCAAATTATGGAGAACTTCCGAAAGCCCACGGGAATGACCATCTTCACGTGGCAAAACGGCGAAGTGGAGGTCAACATGTCGCCGCTGGATTCGCTGAAGCACTACAAATCGTTCCTACGCGCCAGCTTCATGGCTATGGACCCCCGCACGGGGTACATCAAGGCCTACGTGGGCGGCCCCAACTTCAAGTACTTCAAGTACGACCTCGCGAAGCAAAGCAAGCGGCAGATAGGCTCCACCATCAAGCCGTTCCTGTACACGCTCGCCATGCAGGAGGGCTACGACCCGTGCTACAGGGTGCCCAACATCCCGCAAACCTTTGTGGAGGGCGACACCACGTGGACGCCAAAAAACGCCTCGGCCTCCGCCTACGACGGAAAAATAGTAACCCTCAAGTGGGGGCTGTCGCACAGCGTGAACAACATCTCCGCGTGGCTCATCAAGCAGTTCAACCCGCACAGCGTGGTGGACATCTGCCACAAAATGGGCATCGTCAGCTACATCCCTCCGGTCAACTCGATATTCCTCGGCACAGCCGATGTGTCGCTGTACGAAATGGTCAACTCCTACGCCACCTACGCCAACAAGGGCGTTCGCGTAATGCCCATCATGGTTACGCGCATAGAAGACCGCAACGGCAACGTGCTATCGCCCGTTGGCGCAACGCGCAAAACCGAGGCCATCAGCGAGCAGACCGCCTACCTGATGACCAACCTGCTGCAAAGCGTGGTCAACAGCGGCACGGCTGTTCGCCTGCGCAACGCTTACAGGCTTACGGGGCAAATAGGCGGCAAAACCGGCACCACGCAAGACCAGTCGGACGGCTGGTTCATGGGCATCACGCCGCAGCTGGCTGGCGGCGTGTGGGTAGGCTGCGAGGATCGCACCACCCACTTTGAAAGCCTGCGCACCGGCGGCGGCTCGAACTCCGCGCTGCCCATCTTCGGCCTGTTCATGCAAAAGGTGTACGCCGACCCCTCGCTACACATTTCGGTGTCGGCGCAGTTTGAGGTGCCCTCCAACATGCGGAGTTTCAACCTCAACTGCGATACCCACGAGTCCAGCGAAAGCGCCCCGAGCCGCAAAAAGCGGGTGGACGAGGAGTTTTTTTAGCGGGATAAAAATTGTCCGGTGTAGAGGTCAGTGCGCTTGGCCAGCTCGTCGGGCGTGCCGCAAAAGCAGAGGTGGCCGCCGGCCTCGCCGCCTTCGGGGCCAAGGTCGATAACCCAATCGGCGCTGCGTATCACGTCTAAGTTGTGCTCCACCACGATTACCGAATGGCCTCGGTCAACCAGCGCGTTGAACGCTTCGAGCAGCTGCTTGATGTCGTGAAAGTGCAGGCCGGTGGTGGGTTCGTCGAAGATGAACAGCAGCGGCTCTTGGTACTTTTCCTTGGTCAGAAACGAGGCCAGCTTCACGCGCTGGCTCTCGCCGCCCGAAAGGGTGCTGCTGCTCTGCCCCAGCTTGATGTAGCCCAGCCCCACCTGCTGCAAGCACCTCAGCCGCTCGGCGACCTTTGCGGCGGCGCCCTCGCGCTCCCCAAAAAACTCTACGGCTTGGTCAACGGTGAAGTCCAGCACGTCGCTAACGCTGTGCCCCCTGTACTTCACCTCAAGCAGGTCGGGCTTAAAGCGCTTGCCGCCGCAGGCCTCGCACACCAGCGTAACGTCGGCCATGAACTGCATCCCCACCTTGATGAAGCCGTCGCCCTGGCACTCCTCGCAGCGCCCCCCGTCGATGTTGAACGAAAAGTGCGACGGGCCGTAGCCGTTGAGCTTGGCGTAGGGCTGCTCGGCGTAGAGCTTGCGGATGTCGTCGTAGGCCTTGATGTAGGTTACGGGGTTGCTGCGGCTGCTGCGCCCAATGGGGTTCTGGTCTATCATCTCCACGTTTTTCACGCTGCGCACGTCGCCCGTTAGCCCGTCGTGCTGCCCCGGCCTGTCGCCGTAGAGGTTGATGGACTGGCAGAGCGCCGGGTACAGGATGCCCTTCACCAAGGTGGACTTCCCTGAGCCGCTCACGCCCGTAACCGCCACGATGCCGCCCAGGGGAAATTTCACGCTGATGTTTTTCAGGTTGTTTTCGCGGGCGCCCGCCACCTCAACGTAGCTGCTCATCTTGCGGCGGTGCGCGGGTAGCGGCAGCTGCTCCTCGCCGCTCAGGTAGCGGAGGGTAAGGCTTTTCGTTTGGCCACGCGCCGCGCCGCTGCCCGCCGCCGGCACCGCGCCTTGGTAAACCACCTCGCCCCCGTGCCGGCCAGCCAGCGGGCCAACGTCGATGATTTGGTCGGCGGCGCGGAT
>JAITMY010000160.1 GCA_031290755.1 Prevotellaceae bacterium | reverse complement strand
CAGCCGCGTAGCCTGCCGCCAGCGCAATGGCCAGCAGCAGGCCTTGCAGCTGTAGCGCCTTGAGGGGGAAGAGGGCGTACATGGCAAAGGCCTCGTCGCCCACGCTGGCCACCATGCCCGCCAGCAGCGCCCCGAAGCGCAGCACGCCGTGGGTAAACAGCGACACCACCGCCATGCCGCCCATGCAGCCCGGCAGCAGGCCCAGCAGCGCGGCCACCGCCACCTGTAGCAGGCGCGAGCGGCGCAGGCGCGACAGGCTGCGGGTGGCGGTGCAGACGTTGATGTACTCGATGAGCAGCAGCATGGTCATCACCAGGCCGGTGATGAGCGCCGCGTTTTGCAGCACCTCGACGATGGCGTGGGGCGACACCGTTAGGCTCATAGCAGCCGGCGCAGCAGGTTGTTTACGTTGCTTTCAATGCGCTCGTAGATGTTGTCGGGGTAGGGCGCGGCGCTGAAGGCGCTGCCCGTGATGTGCTCGTAGAGCTCCACGTACCGGCGGCTGATGCCCTCCACCACCTCGTCCGTCATGGCGGGCACGCGCTGCCCCTCCTTGCCCTGAAAGCCGTTGTCCATGAGCCACTCGCGCACAAACTCCTTTGAGAGCTGGCGCTGGGGTTCGCCCTTTTCAAAGTGCTCGCGGTAGCCCTCGGCGTAGAAGTAGCGCGACGAGTCGGGCGTGTGGATTTCGTCGATGAGCGTAACCTCGCCGCTGCGCTTGCCGAACTCGTACTTGGTGTCCACGAGTATCAGGCCGCGCTCGGCGGCCATTTCGCTGCCGCGGGCAAAGAGCGCGAGGGCGTACTTTTCGAGCAAGGCATAGTCGGCTTCGCTGGCGAGGCCACGGCTAAGGATTTCGCTGCGGGCGATGTCCTCGTCGTGCGCCCCCTGCTCGGCCTTGGTGGTGGGGGTGATGATAGGGGCGGGCAGCTGCTGGTTTTCGCGCAGGCCTTCGGGCAGCGCTACGCCGCAGATGGCGCGGGCGCCGGCCTTGTAGGCTCGCCACGCGCTGCCGCAGAGGTAGCCGCGCACAATCATCTCCACCGCAAAAGGCTCGCAGCGGTAGCCCACGGTGGCCATTGGGTCGGGCGAGGCGATTTTCCAGCTGGGGCAAATGTCGCCCGTGGCGTCTAAGCACTTCGCCGCGATTTGGTTCAGCACCTGCCCCTTGAAGGGGATGCCGCAGGGCAGCACCACGTCGAAGGCCGAGATGCGGTCGGTGGCCACCATCACCAGCAGGTCGCCCTCAAGGGAGTACACGTCGCGCACCTTGCCGCGGTAGAAGCCCGTCTGGCGGGGAAAGTGAAAGTCTGTAGCAAGTAACGATTTCATGGGGTATAGGGGTTTAAAACGGTTGGCGTAAGTGGGCTTGCAGCGCTAATCCAAGCTGAGAACAAGCCGTAACCCCAAGTTGCTGTCGCGCTCGTGGGGCAAGCTGCCGCCGCGAATGGCCACGTGGCAGCGGGCATGCACGTCCGTCCAGCCGCCGCCGCGAATTATGCGGTGGGTGCCGGATTCATACCCTCTGGGGTTGGTCTGCGCATCGCTGCTGTAGAGGCCGTACCAGTCGCTACACCACTCCCACACGTTGCCGAGCATGTCGTGAAGGCCGAGCGCGTTGGCAGCCTTGGCCCCCACTGCGTGCGTGCTGTAGTGCGAGTTGTCGTAGTACCACGCCACGCTGTCTATGTCGGCGTCGAGGTTGTCTCCGGCGGCGCCGCCCCGCGCGGCGTACTCCCACTCTGCCTCCGTGGGCAGGCGGTAGCGCTTGCCCGTTTTCTTGTTCAGCGTGTCGATAAACCGCTGCACGTCGTCCCAGCTTACGTTGTAGGCAGGGTAGCTGTCGCCTGCGCCGAAGGTGGAGTCCGGCCCCGTGCCGGGCCAGCCGCCCATCACGGCTATCCACTGCTTTTGCGTTACCTCGTACTTCCCTATCAGGAAGCTGCTCAGCGTTACGCTATGCAGGGGGCGCTCGCGCTTGTCGCAGTCATCGTCCTCATTTTCGGGGCAGCCCATGGTGAACGTGCCGCCCTCTACCTCCACCATTTCTGGCTCGTAGGACTGTTGCGTGGCTTCGCCGCAGGCGGTAAGCGCCGCCGCTGCTGCCCCCACGAGGGCGACTTTAAGGATGTTTGCTTTCATCGTTTTGAATTAATTTAGTAGCCGCATTGTGTTAAATTTAGTTGACCAATGGGCGAAGATAGGAAAAATTTTTATACGTAGTACCGCTTGGGTGTAATTATTTTTTTACGGCACCCTCAAAGCCGCCGTGCGCAGGAGGCGGGGGTGAGCCGCATGTTGTCGAAGTCGATGCCGGAGATGAGCGCCACGCCCGGGCGCTTGCCCTTTTCGAGCGAGCCGAGGGTTTGCGCCATGCCCAGCGCTTCGGCGCCGCCCAGCGTGGCCCAGCGCAGCGTTTCGTGCAGCGGGATGTGGGGGAAGTGGTGGGCAAGGAGCTTCAGCTCGTCCAGCACGTTGAGGCTGCCGGTGGAGGCGAGGCTGTCTGTGCCCACGGCCAGCGCTGCGCCCTTGGCGCGTAGCAGCGCTACGGGCGGCAGCTGCCCGTGGATGTAGAGGTTGGACGAGGGGCAGAGCACCCACCACAGGCGGCGGCAGGCGGCGGCGGCAGCCTCGTAGTCGGCGGCGGTGGTGGTGGTGTTGTGCACCAGCAGCAGCCGTTGCAGGCTGTGCGCGTGCCGCAGCGTGTGGTGGATGGACGAGGCGCCGGTGGGCGGCGGCGGCGTAAGCCCCATGCGGGCAAACAGCGCGTGCAGCGCCCCGCTGCCCTGCGCAAACAGCTGGTGCTCCTCGCGGCTTTCCTGATTGTGCACGCTCCACGCGCGGCTGCGCTCCAGCAGGGCGGCGTACAGCGCTGCGGAGGTGGAGTAGGGCGCGTGGGGCGTGAGCGAGGCTTGCAGCCCAAGCCGCTGCGCCTCGCCGGCCAGCGCCGTGGCGGTGCGTAGCGCCGGGGCCGCGTCCTCGTCCCGCAGGCCGTAGCGCTCTATAAAGGTGTGGTAGAA
>JAITMY010000127.1 GCA_031290755.1 Prevotellaceae bacterium | reverse complement strand
CGAAACCGACCCCCGTGGAAAAACCAAAGCCTGTTACACCTACTCCCGCGCCTGCCCCCGTGGCAAAGCCGAAGCCTGTGGTTGTCGCAGAGCAGCCCGCTCCCGCACCGACTCCCGCTCCTGCACCGGCTCCCGCTCCCGCTCCTGTACCGGCTCCCGCTCCTGTGGCACAGCCGAAGCCTGCTGCTGTTGAGCATCCTCAAGCAGCACCTGCCGCCGAGAAGCCCGTAGTTATTTCAGGAAGCGAGAGCTCGAGGGCTGTCGCCACAACCTTTACGATGGTGAAAGGCCTTGTGAAAGACGCCAAATCGGGTAAGGCTGTTCAGCAAGGCGCGGTTGAAATTACCGATAACGAGCTGGGCATAGTTGTGGCCTCGTTTGACACCTACTTGGAAACGGGTCGCTTTATGATTTCCTTGCCCGCAGGAAAAAGTTACGGTGTGTCCGTTAGGTCTAAAGGTTATTTGGTGTACACCGAGAATCTTAGCACTAAGAGCAACGGCCAGTATCAGGAAAGAGATATGACCATTCAGCTGAACAAGCTTGATGCAAGCGTTGCCCAAGTTACCGAGGTAGCCGCTACCCGCAAGGCTGGCAAGCAGCCTACTGATATGGTGCTGAATACCGTCTATTTTGATTTCGGAAGAACTAACTTGACCGACAAGGCCATAGCGGAGATTGACCGTGTACTGAATATCCTCAAACAAAATGCCGAAATGAAACTCATCGTTTCAGGACATACCGACAGCATTGGCGTACCGATTTACAACCAGCACCTTTCGGAAATACGTGCCAAAGTTGTGGTGGACTACCTCGTGTCGAAGGGCATAAGCAAGAAGCGCTTGACGGCTATAGGTTACGGCAGCCAGTTCCCGATGGCATCTAACACCACAAGGTCGGGCCGCGCACAAAACCGCCGTGCAGAGTTTGACAAGAAGGAAAATTAAGAGAGAGTATCATCAAGCAAGAGTAAAATCTTGATAAAGGTTTGCGGTGGGACACTTTAATAAAGTGTCCCACCGCTTTTTTTTACGCTCTTTCCTGTGCTTTTTTTGTGATTCCCTTACCTCTTTTTTTGTGCTTTGGCCTACTTGTTATCGATGGCGTTGATAAGCTCACGCAGGATGTTGGAGCGAAGGTTGAGGGTGGTAATGAGAGCGTTGTTGGCGTCGGGGTGCACGCGGTTTGACAGGAAAACGTACACAAGCTCGCGCTGCGGGTCAACCCACACGAACGTGCCGGTAAACCCTGAATGGCCGTAGCCTTCGAGCGAAGCTTCCTTGCACACGGGGCTGGCTTTGTGCGGGTTGGGTTCGGGCTTGTCGAAGCCCAGCCCCCGCCGGTTGCCCTTTGCGTGCGCTTTGGTGAACTCGTTGACCGTTTCGGGCTTCAGCAGCTGCACTCCGCCGTAGCTGCCGTGCCACAAGAACATTTGCATCAGCTTTGCCAAGTCGTTGGCCGTGGAGAACAGGCCGGCATGGCCAGCTACGCCGCCCACGGTGGCGGCGCCTTGGTCGTGCACGTAGCCGTGGATGAGCTGGCGCCGGAAAGGGTACTCCCATTCGGTGGGCGCTATTTGGTTGAGGTTAAACTTTTGGAGGGGCAGGTAGCCGGTGGAGGCCATACCCAGCGGCTTGTAGAACAGGCTGTCGGCCATGTGCGCCAAGCTGCTGCCTGTTTTTTCTTCGATGAGGCGTTGCAGGTAGTAGAACCCAAGGTCGCTGTAGCGGTAGCGCTTGTCTTGCAGCTCGGTGTCGTCTATCTGCTGGTAAACTTTTTCCCTGATGGAGCGGTGCGCGTAGATGTCATGCGCCACGGCGTAAGGGTAGTCGGGTAGCGAATCTGTAGAGGTGAAAACTTCGGGGGCTAACGAATGGAACTTGTTGAGGTACGTGTTGGCGTACAGCTTAAACGGGTAGCTTTCGCTTTGCTCGGCGCTAATGAGCGCCTGCTCCGGAAAGGTGGATTGCAGGAACGGCACAGCTACCGGTATCCACGCCTTGAGGCCTGATTGGTGGAGCAGTATGTCGCGCAGCGCCAGCGAGCTTTTGTTGCTGTGCGCCTTGAGGGTGATGTGCTTGCCCAGCGGGTCGTTGAGGTGGATGCTTTTGTCCTCCACCATTTTCATAATCACGGGCAGCGTGGCGGCCATCTTGGTCACGGAGGCCACGTCGTAGATGTGGCTTAGCGACACGCTGGTTTCCTGCTCGTAGGTGTGGTGGCCAAACGCTTTCTGGTAGAACACCACGCCTTTATGCGCGGCCAGCACCTGACATCCGGGGAAGGCATGCGCCTCAATGGCGTGCTGCACCAGAGAGTCTATCGCCGTGAGGCGCTCCGGCGCAATGTACAGCTCCTCTGGCGTGCCGTACTTGAGGCGCGTGCGCTCGCGCTGCACCCCTTCGCCGGTGGCGATGAACTGGGGCACGGTAACGGCGCTTTTTCCCGTTACGGGTATTCCGCCAAACAGCGCCTGCGCGGCGGCTTGCTGCGCCTCGGGGCTGCTGCTGTAGGCGAGCAGAACGCTTTCAAATAGCCGGTAGTCGCCTACTTTGGGCATCACGTAGGGGTTGGCGTACAGGGTGAGCACCGTGCGCTTGCTCGCCGCCAGCTGCGTCAGCCACTTGCAAAAGGTGCTGTCCAGCGAAAAGTTGTGCTGCGGCAAGCGCTGGTTTATCTCCATATAGCCCACGATGATAAGGTTGTAGCCTTGCAGCTTCGCGGTGAGCTGGCTGTAGTCGGTTTTGCTTGGGTCGATGGTGTACTTGGTGAGCGCGGTGTAGCTGCGTGCCGTGTGGTAGAATGTGTTAGCCTTGTTGTTTTTGCTCACCTCAAGGTAGGCAATGCGCAGGGTGTCCAAGCGTTTTATGGGCAGAAAGCTGTTTTTGTCGGAGGCGATGGTCATGGACGCCTCGGTGATTTGCACCCGCAGCTGCTTCATGCTCGGCGAGTTCAGCAGGTGGGCGCTGCCGGAGGAGGTGAACGGCTTGACCTTGCTGCTCAAGCCTGCCCAATACTTCACTTTCAGTACGCGCAGGCATTTTTCGTCGAGCAGCTCGGCGGGAAATTGCCCGCTGCCGACGGCCAGCGCTATGGTGTCAATGCAGCCCGAAACGTTCGTGGGGAACACCAGCACGTCGTTGCCGGCCAGTAGGGCACGCAGG
>JAITMY010000019.1 GCA_031290755.1 Prevotellaceae bacterium | reverse complement strand
GCACCCTTAACAACGCTGTTAAGGCACCCTTAACAACGCTGTTAAGGCACCCTTAACAACGCTGTTAAGGCACCCTTAACAACCGCGGCGGCGCCTTCGGCTTCCGCGTGCTGCTGCCGTAGCCTGTAAAGCAGAAGGGCTGAGGCGCAGCCTCAGCCCTTAGGAGGGAGCCTCAAACTCAACGGGGGGAGGTTTATACTTCGTATAGCAGTCCCACACGGTGGCAACTACTATCTCTTCTTTTTCCTCGTTTACAAAGTAAACTATTTTGTAATGCTTCTTTACGGTGAGCGAGCGGTAGATGGCTCTTGCCCTTTTCAGCGCAGCGGGCGACCACCGGACTTCCCTGTTGCTACCTCTTTTAAAAAGTCTGCGTGCGTAATACACAGCCCTGCCGCGTAATCTTTCGCGGCTAGCTCTGCATCCGCAACCATTTCCTGCGCGGTAACCTCCCAGGGCGCCCGCCGGCCGGGCTGCCTTGCGCTGCTGCCGGCGGCGTGCGCCGCCTTCGGGTGCTTCAGTACGGTAGTATCCATAGTGCTTACGGTTTGTTTAAAGGGTTTTGCGCTTCGCTACATCCCGAAGCTACTTGCGCCGATGTACTCGTAGATGCCGCTCAGCAGGCCGGCGAGCAGGATGCCGGCGGTGCACAGCGCGAGGCTTAGCCGGCTGTAGCCGCCGGAGCGGATGCCTGCCACGGCGCCCTCCTCGGCGGGGTTGATGAACATGGCCTTCACCATCAGCAGGTAGTAGAAAAGCGAGACAACCGTGTTGACCAGCGCGATGAACACCAGCAGGTACTCGCCTTGCTCTGCCGCCGCAGCGAAGATGAAGAACTTGCTGAAGAAGCCCGCGAAGGGCGGAATGCCGGCCAGCGAAAACACGGCCAGCATCATCACGAAGGCCAGCTTGGGGTTGGAGCGGTACAGGCCGTTGTAGGCCGCAATGTCCGTGCGCCCCGAGGCGTTCTCCACCGCCGATATTACGCCGAAGGCGGCCAAGTTGGAGAACAGGTACACCAGCACGAAGAACGTGGTGGCCGCCATCCCCTCGGCGGTGCCGCCCATCACGCCCAGCAGGATGAAGCCCGCCTGCGAAATGGACGAGAAGGCGAAGAACCGCTTGATGTCCTTTTGCCCAATGGCAAACAGGTTGCCCAGCACAATGGTGAGCACCGACAGCCCCCACAGCAGGTGGTGCCACACGGCAGACATGGCGCCAAACACCTGCCACAGCGCGAACACCAGCGCAAACACCGCCGCGCCCTTGGACACTACCGACAGGTAGGCCGTAACGCTGGTGGGCGCACCCTCGTACACGTCCGCTGCCCAGAGGTGGAACGGCACAATGGAGATCTTGAACGCCAGCCCCACGAAGAAGAACACGAAGCCCAGCACCAGCAGGGAGGCGCCCTGCAGGCCGGCAATGGCGCGGCCCATGTCGGCAAAGTACATGCTGCCGGTGGCGCCGTACAGCAGCGACATGCCGAACAGCATGATGCCCGACGAGAGCGCCGCCAGCAGGATGTACTTCGCGCCGGCCTCTGCCGACTTGTCCTTGCCCTTGTCGAAGGCCGCGAGGCAGGCCATGGGCAGCGAGGCCGTTTCGATGCCGAGGTAGAGCAGCATGAAGCTGCCCGCCGACGCCATAAAGTACATGCCCAGCAGGGTGGATAGCAGGACGACGTAAAACTCGCCCTGCTTGCCCCGCGCTGCGGTGCGCAGCCAGCCTTCTGCTTGCAGGAACACCACGAAGGCGCCGAGGCTCAGGATGTTTTTCATCAGCGCGGAGATGTCCGTCGTTACGTACATGCCGCCGAAGGCCGCCCCTGCCTCGGCGGGGACGAAGCCCAGCGCGGTGTGCAGCCCCAGCAGCGTGCAGGCCACGGCGTGGAAGTAGCGCTTGCCGCGCTCGCCGACGGCCACATCGTAGATGAACAGGATGACAAACACCGCCATCAGGCTCAGCTCGTGGCGCAGGAAGAGAAAATCGCTAATATTCATTTTAGGTATAGATGTTTAAGTTGGTTACAAATCACGTGCTTTTACCTTTACAATCTCGCCATCCTTTGAAAAGACGAGGTACCCGTCTTCCTTCTTTTTTTGCGCAACTAAGCGCTCGTAAGACAGTGCAATGCCTTTCAATATTTTGTCGCGTATATCTTTTATTTCTTCACTCATAAGCTTCAGCAATGTTGTTGTACAACGGTAAATCTACAATATGTAGTACTTTGTCCTTTTCTTTTTCCGCAATCACTTTAAACGGAGGGCGTGAATTATCTACCAATACCCAGTAATCCACCACGCCCATGTACAGCCTGAACAGGTTATGCAGCCCACCGGCGTACCTTGCTCTGATGGTTGCCTCGTCAATGTTGTGGCCACCGGCGGCCACCCGTGCGGCCACCCTGCCGATGGCAAGCTCCGGTGAGCTTAGCCAAAAGTAAACGAGCGATACCACATACCCCCGCTGCTGCGCCTGCTTCACAAAGCTAACGTAGAAGCGGGCTGCCAGCGTTGTTTCAAAGGCAAAATCTACGCCTTCCTCCATCAGCCCCTTGATGCGCGTTAGCATTACTTTCCCTGCCTCAATGGCTACGTGCCCTGCGTTGAACGGCGAAAGCCCTCGCGCAATTTCATCTGCGTTGACAAACTCTTTGCAGCTCAACATTTCGGGCAGAACCGTGTAGGAAGCCGTCGTTTTTCCGGCGCCGTTGCAGCCTGATATGATGTAGAGGTTTGGCATGGGGCTTGCTATCTTTTACATCAGCCTTGCAATAATCGGCTCCAAGCTTTGGCTGATGATGTCCGACACCACCGAGGGGAACATCCCCATCAGGGTAATAAAAATAATCAGCCCCACGGCAGACACGCGCTCGTACCACGTGGCGTCGGTGAGGTGCAGGTGGTGCTCGTTGTGCACGGGGCCGTAGAGGATTTTGCCAATCGTGCGCAGGATGTACACCGCCGTGGCCACAATGGAGCAGGTGGCGGCAATGGTCAGCACGCGGTGGAACGTGTCGGAGTGCTGGAACGCGCCAACGAACACGGTCATCTCGGCCACGAAGCCGCTCAGCCCCGGCAGCCCCAGCGAGGCCAAGCCCGCAATCACGTAGCACACCGAGGCGAAGGGCATGATCTTCATCAGGCCGCCCATTTCGCGGATGTCGCGCGTGTGCGTGCGCCCGTAGATGAGGCCGATGAGGGCAAAGAACAGCGCCGTCATCAGGCCGTGTGAGAGCATCTGCATCACCGCGCCGGTCATGGCCGTTTGGTTGAGCATCAGGATGGCGAACAGCACCAGCCCGCAGTGGCTCACGGACGAGTAGGCGTTGATGTACTTCAGGTCGGTTTGCACCACGGCGCTCAGCGCCCCGTACACCACGCTGATGCCTGTCAGGATAAGGAATATCCACGCCAGCTCGTGGGCGGCTTCGGGCATTAGGCTGATGGCTACGCGGAAGCAGCCGTAGCCGCCCAGCTTCATCAGCACGCCGGCGTGGAGCATGGACACCGCCGTGGGCGCCGAGGCGTGGCCGTCTGGCGACCACGTGTGGAACGGGAACAGGGCGCCCAGCACCCCAAAGCCGAGGAACGTGGCGGGGAAAATCCAGTACTGGTGCAGGATGGGGATGTGCGCCTTGGCCAGCTCCAGCATGTTCATGCTGCTCCCGCCGGTGGTGAAGTAGATGCCCAGAATGCCTACCAGCAGGAACGCCGAGCCGGCCATGAGCATCAGCGTGAGCTTCATGGCCGAGTACTCCTTGCGCCCCGTGCCCCACACGCCAATGAGCAGGTACATGGGGATGAGCGCCACCTCGTAGAAGAGGAACATGGTGAACAGGTCAATGCTGATGAAGAACCCAAACACCCCGATGGACAGCAGGCAGTACCACATGAAGTACTCGCGGGGCATGTTCCACGACGAGAAAACGCCCGTGAACACAATGATGGCCGCGAGGGCGAGCATGAGCACCGAGATGCCGTCAACGCCCACCGCGTAGTGGATGTTGAGCGAGGGGTACCACACCGTGTCGGCCACCAGCAGCATAGCCTCGGGCGAGGCTGCCCGCTGCTGCAAGAACACGACCGCCAGCACCGCCGCCAGCCCCACCAGCGCCGACGCCCCCACCACCATGATGGTGCGAATTTGCGCCACGTTGCGCACCGCGAACAGCAGCAGCAGCATGGCCAGCGGCACGATAACGAAAAAAGATAGAATGTTCATGTCAGTATCTGTTTTGCAATTTTACGTTGTTACATTTTACAAGCATAGCGCCCATATCGCCACGGCAGCGGCGCCCAGCACGAACACAAAGGCGTACCACTGCACCTTGCCGTTTTGGAAGGGCTTCACCGCCGCCGCGAGGCGCGTAGCCACCCAGCCCACGCCGTCCATGCTGCCGTCGATAACGCGGCGGTCAAAGCGGGCAATGGGGGTGGAGATGAAGCGGAATATTACCTTTCGGGTAACGAACAGCCACAGCTCGTCCATGTAGAACTTGCGCAGCGCAGCGCGGTAGAAGCGCCCCATCGCCGCGGCGATGAGCGTGGGCAGCTCGCCCCCCCGCATGTAGAGCTTCGTGGCCAGCGCTATGCCCAGCAGGGCTACGGCCACGCCCAGCGCGGCCACCTCCCACTCGATGTGGGTGTGGAACGGCGCACCGTTGCTGCTGACCAGCTGCGAAAACGCCGTGAAGCCCGCCCCGCACGACAGCAGCGCAAGGAGCATAAGCGGCAGCGACATCACCAGCGGCGACTCGTGCGGGCGGTGGTGCCCGTCGTAGGTTTTGGCCTTGCCCCAAAAGATGTTGAAGTACAGGCGAAACATGTAGAACGCCGTGAGGCCGGCCACCACCCACAGGACGAAGAACAGCAGCTTGTCGTGGTGGAGCGAGGCCGCCAGAATTTCGTCCTTGCTGAAGAAGCCCGAAAACGGCGGGATGCCCGCAATGGACAGGCAGGCGATGAGGAAGGTGATGTGCGTGATGGGCATGTACTTGCGCAGGTTGCCCATGTCGCCCATTTCGTTGCTGTGCACGGCGTGGATAACCGAGCCTGCGCCGAGGAACAGCAGCGCCTTGAAGAAGGCGTGGGTGAACAGGTGGAACATGGAGGCCATGTAGCCCAGCCCCTCGTGGTCGCCGTAGCCCGACACGCCCAGCGCCACCATCATGTAGGCAATTTGCGATATGGTAGAGAAGGCCAGCACGCGCTTGATGTCCGTTTGCGTGATGGCAATCACGGCGGCAAACAGCGCGGTGAAGGCGCCCACGTAGCCAATCATGGTGAGCACGTCGGGGGCGGCGAAGTAGTAAACGGGGAACAGCCGCGCCACCAAGAACACGCCGGCCACCACCATCGTGGCCGCGTGGATGAGCGCCGACACCGGCGTGGGGCCTTCCATAGCGTCGGGCAGCCAGATGTGGAGCGGGAACATGGCCGACTTGCCCGCCCCGCCCATGAAGATGAGCGCCATGGCCCACGAGGCAATGCTGATGCCCATGAACGAGGCGCCCGCCGTGTGGCTCACCACCAGCTGCGCCTTGTCGCCGTTGAGCGCGGCGAAGTCGAACGTGCCGGTGTAGTACGACAGCACGAGGATGCCAATCAGAAAGCCCAGGTCGGCGAAGCGGGTAACGATGAACGCCTTCTTGGAGGCGCTCACCGCCGAGGGCTTGGCGTAGTAGAAGCCTATCAGCGAGTACGACGAAACGCCCACCAGCTCCCAGAAGATGTACATCTGAAAAATGTTGGTGGCCACCACCAGCCCCAGCATCGAGAAGCTGAACAGCGACAGCAGGGCGTAGTAGCGCTGAAAGCCGCGCTCGCCGCGCATGTAGCCTAAGCTGTAGAGGTGCACCATGAGCGACACGGTGGTGATGACCACCAGCATCATCACCGAAATGGGGTCGAGCAGTATGCCGAGGTCGATGTGCAGCTTGTCGGTGAAGCGCAGCCACTCGACAGAGTAGGGGATGATTTCGCGGAATACCCCCTCAACCTTCCCCTCGGCAAAGAAGTAGCGGATAGCCGCCGCATACGACAGCGCCGCCGCCGTGCCCATGCCCAGCGTTCCGATGATGCCCGCCACGCGGGGCTGCATTCGGCTCCCCCCCAGCCCCAGCACGAAGAAGAGCAGCAGGGGAAGCGCCACTATTAGCAAAGTAAATTCCATATCGCTATTTACAGTTTAACGTTTTACAAATATAACAACGCCCTATACAAGGCTCTATTTTCAGTAACCGTTCGCACCTCTTTCTACCCTTTCAGCTTGTCAACGTGCCGTATGTCGATGTTCTGCGCGTTGCGGTACACGTTGATGATGATGGCGATGGCCACCGCCGTTTCTGCCGCTGACACGGCGATGCCGAAGAGGCTGAAAAACATGCCCTCCATTTGCTCGGGGTAGAGGTAGCGGTTGAACACGCTAAAGTTCAGCTCCACGGCGTTCAAAATCAGCTCTATCGAAATGAGCATGGCGAGCATGTTTTTTCGGGCAATAAAGCCGTATATCCCCACGAAAAACAGGAGGGTGCTCAGCGCTAAGTAGCTTACCATTGGTATCATAAGTATTCAGTAGTTTAAAAGTTTAGTATCCGTAATGCCATTACTCCTCCGCTTCGCCAACCTGTCCTTTGCCCTTCCGCGCAATCAGGATGCCGCCGATGATGCAGGCCAGCAGCAGCACGCTCAGCAGCTCGAACGGCAGCAGGTACTGCTGCTTGCCCGTCCCCATGAGGGCAGCGCCAATGGCCTGCATGTTAATCTCCTGCTCGCCGACGGCGCTGGGGTGGATGGGGTAGAGCGCGAAGTGCTTCAGCACTATCACCGCCGTTACCGCAAGGCCGCAGAGCGCCGCCACTATGCCCATCACCACCTTTTGCCTGTCGGCAGGCTCCGCGGGGTCGCCCTTGGGGTTGGTGAGCAGAATGGCAAAGATAAACAAAATTAGGACACCACCTGCGTACACCGACAGCTGCACCGCCGCCAAAAAGTGGTAGTTGAGCAGCAGGTACAGGCCTGCCGTGCCCACCAGCACGAATAGCAGGCAGGTGGCCGCCCGCATTATCCGCTTTGCGGTAACGGCAAAGATTGCCGAGGCTACGATGACCGCCGCAAGGACGTAAAAAACGATTGATGTGCCGAGTTCCATATCTTAGTAAAGTTGAAAAATTAATAGCTATGCTTCCCTTATTTTTTTTCCTCCTGCCGTGAGCCTTCGCGGTTGAGCTGCTTCACCAGCTTGCTGCGGGTGAAGACGGTGTGCTCGAAGGCGGGCGTCCACGCGATGGCATCCTGCGGGCAGGCCAGCACGCACAGGCCGCAGAACGTGCAGCTGCCGATGTCGTAGAGGTAGCGGTCGAGCGCCCGCTTTTCCTTTCCGCTGGCCTCGTCCGTCACCTTTTTGCTGGCCACGCTGATGGTGTCGTTGGGGCACTGCATGGCGCAGATGCCGCAGGCCGTGCAGCGGTGCTCGTTCTGTGCGCTGTGGGGCATGGTCAGCTCGCCGCGAAAGCGCTCGAAGTGGACTTTTGTCATGCGGTTTTCGGGGTAGGCCTCCGTAACCTTGGGGCGCAGCATGTTCAGCATGGAGATGTACATACCTTGCAGCAGGTGGTATATCCCCAGCGCTATGTTTTTGATGTAGCGAAGTAGCTTCATTTCTTTGTGTATCGTTGTTTTTAGGTTATACATCTTTATTCGTCCCACTCAAACGGTTCGGGCGATAGCTCTACTGTTTGGACTCTCCATTTTGCTTTATCTTTTAGCCGCCCGAAGCTTAGCCGAACTCGAAATTCCTCACCTCTCGTAGGGGCGTTTCGCCCTGCAACAAATATCGTGTCATGCTCGGTCGGGTTGTAAATGTTTTGTAAAAAACCATTGGGAAGAGCCGCAACCGTAATATCTTTCAGCTCATTTCCATTTTGCCCTTCAGCATAATTATACTTCACAAAAATTGTCGTGGTGATATACGAATCCTCTATCACGCACGGTAGTTTTCCTTGCACCGCTATAACTTCGTTCGATCGTATCTGCTTTACCATCAAAGAGAGCTGAGATGTTTGCAAGGTAGCGGTTCCGTGCCCGCCTACTTTTTCCGCCTTAGAATCTACAAACAAAGCCTGCTTAATTGCAAAGTCAGGATGAAAAAGGTAGCGTGCTCGCTTATAGTCAATTTTGCCAAACAATCTTTGGTCTATTTTTGAAACGCCGAGCCTGTCTAAAGCCTCTCTCGTTAAATCTTCTCCAATGTCTGCTACCAAATCGCTTTCCACCTTAAAAATGGCTGCTGCCGTTTCCCTGAAATCGCATATCGCTTGCGCTACAAGGCGCAACGAGGCTTTTTCAATGGCCTCCAAGCGATCAAGGTTGCCTTCTAAGGTATGAGGATTAAGCAGCATCAAAGATACTATTTTGCACGTTAATATTTAATACTTTACGAATATTACCTTTTGCCAAATTAGCATACTCCGGTTTGAGCTCCATCCCAATGTATTTTCGTCCCATTCTCAGCGCAGCAATGGCTGTTGTCCCGCTACCTATAAAGCAGTCAAGCACAGTATCCCCTTTGTTAGATAGTAGCTTTATTACCCTTAAAGGCAGCTCTATTGGAAACTTTGCTTCGTGGTCGTCGTTGGCCCTCACTGACGGGAAACTCCATACTCCCCTCGCTCCCCAAGTTTTCCATTCGGTATCGCTTAATCTACCCCTGTCGTAGGTGGTAACGCCCGGCTTCCAAAATATATATATGTACTCAAATTCATCTACTGCACGATACGATAAGCTCGTCCATCTTGAATTTTCCCACGCTGCATCTTTGACCCATATACGTCTATCGTAGGGATAAAAACCTGCTTTTAATGCCCACTTCTCTACAAGCCCACCAACAATTTTCACCCGCGACTGTGTGCCATACTTACCGCCTCTTGCATTATTCCCATTCAGCCGCCTATCAATTGTTTGCTCGCTACACCTAAAATGCTGAGCTAAATCATCCTTTTTCCAATGCGGCTTCTCTGACAAAACTTGTAGTATATCTTCTCTATGCAACGATACTTTTTTCCGTTGGACGGCATCAGCTTGCACTTTTGGCATATTTTCATCCCTAAAAACTAAAATATCGGCAATATTAATAACCAAAAAGCCCCCCGGTTTTATTATAGGAAAGTGGTTGGCCACTACCGTTTCAAGTAAATTTTTCCAGTCGTCAAAAGATAGATGCTTTTCATAACTTTTACCAACAAAGTAGGGCGGCGACCAAACGCTTACAGCAATGCTGTTTGGTGCCACCTGCTTCAGAAGGTCTCTTGCATCGCCTACATAAATAGCATTTTCTGCAAGTGGGTCGAGCACTTGTTTGCCTGCATAGTATATGCTCCCTAAACTTTCTTGTAATCCTTTAGGTAGCCTATTAAAGCAAAAATTTTCTACGCTATGTTGTGTTTCAACCATACTTTATACTTTCTATAGTGCAACAATAATTGCCATCAGCAAAATGTTGATGAGGCATATCGGCATCAGGATTTTCCACTCGAGCTTCAGCAGCTGGTCAATGCGCAGGCGGGGGAACGACCAGCGCACCCACAGCTGTAGGAACACGCAGAAGAACGTTTTGCCGAGAAACCACACCGCCGAGGGGATGTAGTCCATCGCCCCGTTGAAGCCCTCCCAGCCCGGCACGTGCAGCGGCATCCACCAGCCGAGGAAAATGGTGGCGGCAATGGCGGCAATGATGAACATGTTCAGGTACTCGGCGAGGTAGAAGAAGCCAAACTGTATGCCCGAATACTCGGTGTGGTAGCCTGCGGTAAGCTCCGACTCGGCCTCCGGCAGGTCGAAGGGGCCGCGGTTGGTTTCGGCGTGGCCGGCAATGAGGTAGCAGACGAAGGCAATCACCGCGGGGACGTGCCCCTTGAAGATGAACCACCCGTCGGCCTGCATTTCGACAATTTCAGATAGCTGCATGGTGCCCGCCAGCACCACGATGGCCAGCAGCGACAGCCCGCACGACAGCTCGTAGCTGATGAGCTGCGCTCCGCTGCGCATGGCGCCAATCATGGTATATTTGCTGTTGCTCGACCAGCCCGCCAGCAGGATGCCCACCACGCCCAGCGACGATACGGCCAGCAGGTAGAACACGCCCATGTTGAAGTCCACCGCCTGCAAGCCCTTGGCAAAGGGCAGCGCACCGAACGTGCCCACCGAGGCGACTATCACCAGAAACGCCGCGAGGCGAAACAGGAAGTGGTCGGCGCGGTTGATGTGAATCAGCTCCTTGAGGAGTATTTTCACCATGTCGGCCACCGTTTGGAAGATGCCGAATGGCCCCACGCGGTTAGGCCCAAGGCGGCACTGCATGAAGGCGCAAACGCGGCGCTCCATGTAGATGAGCACGAGCGCGAACACGGCGTAGGCCGCCAGCAGCGCAAACCCGATGAGGATAAACTCAACGAGCAGCACCAGCTCGTCGCACAATCCCTGCCGTAGCAGGTCGTCTATCCATTGCGTTACAGTTGAGAAGCTAAACATAAATATACGCTCTAATTGTTGATAGTAAACTTCGTTATTTGCTGTCTTTTAACCACGGTCGCAACTTTTTGGCCAGCAGGGGCGCGACATCCTCGAAGGCCCTCCGCGCTGCGCTGCGGTCGTCCATGCCCCCGCCCTTTTGCGAAAATTCATCCTGATACACGCGCTTGCGCGTGTAGCTGTTGGTGAGCTCCACCACCACGTCAGCGTAGCAGAACATCAGCGAGCCGACCATGCCGTGCGTCCGGCTTTCGGCGCTGAGGGTGAGCGTGAAATCCGCCTGCGCAATGCTGTCCGTAAAAGCGCAACCCTCCTTGGCCAGCGCGGCCTTGAGCGTGTTGGCGATGATTTGCGTGGGGCGCCCCATCAGGGTTTCCGTGCTCTCAACGTAAAGGAACACGCTCTGCTCCAGCTCCGCCACCATTTGCAGCACCTTGCCCCGCAGCGCCAGCGACGTGGTGCGCTGCAAGCTCTCGCTGTCGGCGCTTTTCCCCAGGGCCACGAGAAAGTCCTGCATACAGGCCACCTTAGCCAGCACCGGCACGGCTTCTGCGCACAGCTTCCGCGCCCTGGGCTTAGCGCCGCTTTTTGTGAGCAGCACAGCCTGCTCGTAGTCGCTCTCCACCTGCTGCAACAGCAAGGCTATCTGCTCCCTGTGGTAGCTGATAAGCTCCTGCCTGTCCGCGTAGGCGAAGGCCGATAGGGTGCCGCTCTTTTCGTCGTAGTAGCTATCGACCGTTACGCCTACAATTTCCGCATCCGTTGCCGTCTTAATGGCCGACTCGTACATCTCGCTGATTTGCTCGGAGGCGCCTACCATCAAGCTTTTTGAGTTGGCCTGCGCCTCTTTTTGTACCCGCACCCGTATGCCCTCCGAAAGGACGGCCTGCGCCTCCCTTTTGACGCGCAGGGTGGCCTTAGCCGCGGTTTCGCCTGCCCCCACCGACCCCACCGCAAAGCCTGTAACGTACAGCTCGCTGGGGTAGCTAAGCGCTCGGCGCTGCTGGTCTAACCAGCGTGGCGCCCCCTGCCCCCAAAGCATCAGGGACAGGAGCATACCGCCAACGGATAGGGTTAACTTTTTCACAGCGCCTACTTGTTGTAATCCTTGGAAAACTGCGCCATTTCTTCGTCAAACTGCTTGCGAAACTTCTCGCGGTTGAAGATAGTTTCCAGCTTCTTTTCGGCCTCTGCGCTTTTCTCCAGCGCCTTGAACACCTCCTCCTTCGAGGCCTCCACCGCCATATAGACGTGGAACATGCCGTCGTTCGTCGAGGTAGTCTCCTCGCAGGCCACCCCCACGTTGCTGATTTGCTGGTTAATCACCTGCTTGGTCATGGACTCAAACGTTTCGGAGTAGTCGGCAGGGCTTTGCCCGGCGTCGTTCACGTAGCGCTCCGCAACGCTTTTCATCGTGGTGGTAATCGAGCCGCTCAGCGCAGCGTTGGCTATCATACGCGCCTTGTCGCGCGCGGTGCTCAAGTTTTTGCTGGTGGCATCGCCCACGCCCCTAAAGAAATCCTTATCAGTGCGGAAGGCTGTGCCGGAGCACGGAACGGTTACCTTCTGCTCGCCGGAAATCTTCACCACATTCTTCGAGCCTCCGCAGGAGGCTACTACTACACTTGCCACAATGATAGCAGTGGCTACATAATTCATTTTCATAATGCTTATTTTTTTTAGTTTTTATCTGTTTTTACTTCTTCTCCGTACAATCCAAATGTTACCAAGGCACTGCCACATCTTTAATTTTTAAACCGACATTTAAACCGACATTTAAACCGACATTAAACCGACATTTAAACCGACATTTTTATTTATGCCTCAACAACAATCCATTTTCCATCCCTTTTAGCACCTTCTCTGTAGATGCTTTTGACATCACTCAACTTAGATAAAATTCTTTCCGCTGTTCTTTTCGTGGTAGCAAGTTGTTGAGCGATTTCCATTGCCGTAATTTTTGGATTTTCTCTAATCAACCCTAACACTTTATCCGCATGTTTAACTTTAGAAACGTTTGGAATTTGCTGCTTTTCATCAAACATCTTACTCTCAAACTTAACTTGCACTCCCCCATCAATGCACTCAAACTCCGGTTCGGGGTAGCCGCCTTTGCGAGCATCTTCCAGTATTTTCAACGTGCCGCGCCCCCACGATTCTATTTGACCTGAACGGTAAAACACATTCGCTACCAATTTGTTGCGTAGGCGTGATATATGCTGCGTTTTTAGCGACGCTATGCTCAACGGTGCCATCAGCTCACCCTCGTTCCAAAGCTCTAAGCTGTTGTCAAAAACCTTAATGGTCAAAAACGTATTCCCGCCATAGCTGCGGTGAATTACCGCATTCAAAATGGCTTCGCGCAGCGCCATCTCGGGGTATTGCAACGTTTCTACACGCTGCAAACCGCTGTACGAAAATTTTTTTTGCACATACTTAGCAATCAGCAACTCCATTATTTTGCCGGGCATCTGAAACAACGGGCACTCTATCACATCGTCCGTTATCAGGTCCACGTGGCTGCTGCCTCTAAATCGCCCGATTTTGCACACCGCAAGGAAACAGTAGCGCGTAGGCTTTTTTGAAAACAGCAATACTGCCGCCCGTGTCAATACTCCATTTTGGCTCAACCCCAAATTTTCGAACAAATCGTACAGGCTATTTTCGTTAACATCTGTCGGCAACCTGTTTGTCTCAATGGCTTTGCGCGTAAACATGCGCACTACACCGGCATCTATTTCGTCCCACGATGCACTGGGTACCGTGATCTCATCCCACGTTAAGTTGCCGGCAGAAAGCAGCAGCTGCTGCAAAGCACTTCCTTTCAACTCCTGCGTTGTACTTCCGCTTCGGACGTAAAACTGTCCGCGAAACGAAATAGGGCACGGACTTTTGGCTATCTCAATTTCAATGAACGTTTGCTTGCTTTTCTCTCGCTCGTAAACATTGGCCTGAACGCCCAGCACGTTGATAATTTTATTGGGCAAGTCTTCCAATAGCTTATCTATACCTTTCACTCCACAAATCTTTCCGTCATCTGCAATGCCTACATACAAGCGGCCACCGGCTGTATTGGCAAAGGCAGACAAAGTTTTTAAGTAGTCATCTCGCCAACTTTCTTTCCATTCAATATACTGCGACTCTTTTTTCATCAATAAGCTTACCTATCAATGCAAGGTATCACGTAGTCTAACGAGGCGCCCAGCATTATCAAATCCGCCACTTTGGTGTCCGGCGCAATGGCTTTGAGCGCCCCCACCAGCGTGAGGCAGGGCGAGCGGAACTTGACACGGTAGGGCGTTTTGTCGCCGCGGCTGGTGATGTGCACGCCAAATTGCCCGCGGGCGTTTTCTACGCGCTGAAAAAAGTCGCCCTCCGGCAGCTTAATCACGGCCTTGGTTTTGGCAGCATAGCCGCCCTCGGCGGGGATGTTGTCCACCAGCTGCTCGATAATGCGCAGCGACTGCTCTATCTCGTCCAAGCGAATGATGTAGCGGTCGAAGGTGAGGCCGCCTGGGCGCAGCACCTCTTCAAAGTTCACCTTGGCGTAGGCTGCGTAAGGCTCAACCTTGCGAATGTCGTTGTGCCAGCCCGAAGCCCTGCCGCTTGGCCCGGTGGCGCCCAGCGCTATGGCCTTCTCCCTGCTCAGGTGGCCAATGCCCTCCATGCGCCCGCGGGCAATGGGGTTGCCGGTGAACAGTAGGTGGTGCTCCTTGAGCATTTTGCGCATGTAGGGGATAAACTCCTTCACCTTTTTTTGGAAGTTGGGGTGGATGTCCTGCGCCAGCCCGCCAATGGTGGCGTAGGCCGGCATGAGCCGCCCACCGGAGGATTCCTCGAAGATGTCCATAATTTTTTCGCGGTCTCTCATGCCGTACACAAAGGCGGTGATGCTGCCCATGTCCATGCACATGCAGCCCCAGCCCAGCAGGTGCGAGGCAATGCGGGTCAGCTCGTCGAAGATGGTGCGGATGTAGTGCGCCCGTTCGGGCACCTCCACCTCCAGCGCCTTTTCGCAGCAGAGGCACACGGCGTGGCGGTTCATCGTGCCCGATAGGTAGTCCAGCCGGTCGGTGAGGTGTAGTATTTGCGGGTAGGTGTAGCTTTCGCACATCTTTTCTATGCCGCGGTGGATGTAGCCAAACACGGGGTCGATTTTTTTGATAACCTCGCCATCAAGCGACACGCGCAGGTGCAGCACGCCGTGCATGGCGGGGTGCTGGGGGCCGAAGTTCACCACGTAGTCGCCGTCGGCAAAGGCCTGATGTGTTTCCTCTACCCGCTCGCCCATTTTGATGGTGATGGAGGGCACGCGCTCCATGTCTTCGATGCGCTCGCTCTCCAAGGGCACGGGGTTAATGGCGGGGTCGGCGTCGTAGTCCTTGCGCAGCGGAAACCCTTTCCAATCGTGCCGTAGGAAGATGCGGCGCATGTCGGGGTGGTTCACGAAGCGGATGCCGAAGAAGTCGTACACCTCACGCTCATACACAGAGGCGGAGTCCCATAGGTCGCACACCGAGAACAGCTCCGGCTGCTCGCGGTTGGTGGTGCTCGTTTTGAGCGCCACCACCTGCTCCGGCTTTTGCGACGGCGAGAGGTAGTAGATTGCGCCGAGGCTGTCGCCGTAGTCCATGCCCACGATGTCAATCAGGAAGTTGTAGCTTTCTTCGTAGCGCAGGCGGCGGGCTTCGTCATGCAGTTGCTCTTTCGATACGGTGATGGTTTCCATCAGTGGTTAACGGTTAATGGGGTTAGTGGTTAGTGGCGCTTCTGCCTTGCCTTTTGCCTCATCCGGCAGCTTAAAAAAGTTTTGCACCTTAATTTTTCGCGCCAGCTGCATCATGCCGTACAGCACGGCGTCGGGGCGGGGCGGGCAGCCGGGGATGAACACATCCACCGGAATAATTTTGTCAACGCCCTGCACCACGTGGTACGATTTTTTGAACGGCCCGCCGCAGATAGCGCAGCTGCCAATGGCCATCACGTAGCGCGGCTCGGCCATTTGGTCGTAGAGGCGCTTGAGCACCGGCGCCATCTTGTGTACAATGGTGCCGCACACAAAAATTACGTCGGCCTGACGGGGGCTGTTGCGCGTAACCTCCCAGCCAAAGCGGGCAAAGTCCGTGCGGGCAGCCCCCACGCACATGAACTCAATGCCGCAGCAGCTCGTGGCAAACGTGAGCGGCCACACCGAGTTAGACCGACCCCAGTTGATGAAGTCGCTAATTTTGCCCACAAAAATGTTCACGCCGTTTTTGCGCAGCTCCCGCACGTAGCCCTCAAGGTACTCGTTGTCCTTGAAGTCTTCGTACTGCATGTTGGGGATGCGAATGTTTTTTACTTCCATACCAATGCTCTTTTTTTCCACGCATAAACAAGCCCCAGCGTGAGTATTACCAAAAAAAACAGCACGCAGGCAACGCCTTGCATGCCCATTGCCTTAACCGTTACGGCCCACGGAAACAGCAGCACCGTTTCCACGTCGAACATCAGAAATAGCAGCGCAAATAGGTAGTAGCCCACGCGAAACTGCATCCACGAGCTGCCTCGCGTGGGGATGCCGCACTCGTAGGGTTCGCCCTTGAGCGGGTTGCTGGAGCGCGGCGCCAGCAGCCTCGCCAGCGCCAGCGCAATCACCACCAGCGACAGCGCGGTGATGAACACCACAAGGAATAAAGCCGAATTACTCATATCGTCCTATAGTTTTAACAAAAACGTTTGATAAACCAAAGCGCGAAGGTAGCATTAAAAAAGGATTTTCTCAAAAATGGCCGTAGAAAATTTATCACCACGAAATTAAAATGCAGGTAGCCAAATGAATAAACTTAAAAAGGAGGCCTAAAAACAGCCTGTGCGAAAAAAATAGCAAATAATTTACGGCTTTTTCTTGTATAATTCAAAATTTATCTATACGTTTGCCGCCGATTGAAAGCCAAAGTTGTAAAAATTTTAATTTTATTTTGCCTATGACATAGCAACAACCCCTCGTTAATGGGGAGCCGCCCATGAGATGCGCGGCTATACATAATACAAAAGCGTTAGCTTTAACTTTGCAGTTGGAACCTAGACAGTTTCAGAATTAGTCGCAAAAGAGTAAAGTCCGAACGCTCACGAGAAATCGTGGGCTTTGCTCTATTAACTTTGCGACAACAGGTAAGTCTAGGACCTCAACTGCAAGTGAAAGAAATTTGGCCTGCGGTTTTTTTATGTACCTACCCCAACAAAAAACGTCGTAAAGATGCCGAATAGCGCGACGAAAAATAAGGAGTAGGCGCGTTTAAAACAGTAAAAATACTATGAAAACAAGCATTATGAAAATTTATGTGGCGGCTGCCGTAGTGGCAGCAAGCATAGCGGCAGCCTCCTGCGGAGGCACGAAGGATGTGGTGAAGGCCTCCGGCGAGCAGAAGATAACCGTTCCGTGCGCCGGCGCAGCCTTCCGCACTGATAAGGATTTCTTTAGGGGCGTGGGCGATGCCACCAGCAAGAGCTTGAGCACCGCGCGCGACAAGGCGCGGATGATAGCCAACACCGCGCTGAGCGGCTCAATTACCACCACGATGAAAAGCGTTGCGGAGCGCTACGTGAACGATGCCGGGCAAAGCCCTGCCGACTACTCCGAAACGTTTGAGTCCATGACCAAGCAGGTGATTAACCAGCAAATCAGCAACGTGGGGGTGGCCTGCGAGGAAACTACCCAGGCGAACGACGGCATGTTCCACGTTTACATGGCGGTGGAGGCCTCGAAGGAGGAGGTGTTCAAGGCGCTGGAGAGAAGCGCAGGGGCCGAAAAGAAGCTGGAAACTATCTTCAACCGCGAAAAGTTTCGCAAGCAGTTTGACGACGAGATGGCGCAGTTTGCAAAAAGTCAAGGTTATTAGTTCGTTTTTTTCAACAAACCGAGGATGCCGAAAAGCGTTACGAGTAGGCAAAAAAATTAAAACAAAAAATATCATGAAAAAATTACTATTGCTATTAGGTTTTGTCGGAATTGTAGGTATCAATTCCGTAAGTGCGCAGTTGGCGTGGGGCGCAAGAGTGGGGCTGTGCATGTCAACCGCTTCAACCAGTGAAGGTGGGTCGATAGATGGCAGCCCAAGTTTAGAGTTGGGGCCGACAGCGTACTATGCGTTGACTGAACGAGCTTACCTCAATTTTGGTGCAATGCTCAGTATTAAAAATTTTGAATCAGGAAGTGAAAGCTTAAACTTCTATTTTATCGAAGTCCCTGTGTACATAGGCTATGCTGCCAATCTTGGCGGTCTGTCTTTGTATGGGCAAGCCGGGCCTTTCTTTGGTTTAAAACTATCGGAAAGTTTACCCGAAGGTCTATCGTCCAGTAACCTCGGTAGCTTCAATGCAGGCTTAGGGCTTGCGGCTGGTGTCAATGTCCAAAAATTTAAATTTGAGTTTGGCTATCAGCAAGGGCTTACAAACCTTTACACTGGTGGCGGGGACTTTTCACTGACCCTCGGCT
>JAITMY010000194.1 GCA_031290755.1 Prevotellaceae bacterium | reverse complement strand
TTAGTTTATAAATAGATTTATCAAATTAAGGTATTCACTTGCCGTTACTATACGGATACCTTCAAACTCTTTCAGCGACAGCAAATCATCATCGCCTGTAATAATGTAATCGGCATTTGCAAGCAGCGCACATTCCAATATCTTGTCATCATCGCTGTCGCGGCACACATTGGTTACTTTTCCTTCAAGAACCACGCTGTAAGCAACTTCTCTAATGGAAGCTATGAACCGTTCGATGGATTCTTTATCCACACTGAATTTAGGGCGTGCCATTACCGATGCAACTTCGTCAAGTATTCCGTCGGCAACGTACAATTCATCCTCTCCTTCAATAATCCTTTCAATTATTTTTCTTGGGTTTCCTCCCCAAAAAAAGGATGAAATAAACATATTGGTATCCAGCGTGAGCGTCATTTTTCGTTATGATACTTTTTAATTTCAGTCATAACATCGCCTTCTTTAATATTGTTTCTTGCCGCGCACATTTCGCCGTATGCAAACAAATTTTGCCAATTTTGTTTACGGTTAAGGTACATTTTTGTTGCCGCCGCTATCAACTCGGCGCGGGAATGCCCCCCTCGTACCACAAATCTATCCATTTGTTGCAATAAATCCTCCTGAAAAGGAACACTTACAGTTGCCACAGCCATGATAATTTCTCCTATAATTTATTATATTTTGTCCACGCCCGCAAAGGTAGCATATTTTTTTAATAAAAGCGTATGGTAAGGAACTTTTCTTGCAAGATAGAGGCGTAGCGGGTTTATCCGGCCATGCCCGCCGCCTACGCGCTGCGCGGCCTGAACGGGGGCTTGGCCACCTCCGCCGCCAGCAGCTTGTCGCGCACCTTGATGAAAATGGGGGTGCCCACCGGCGCGAGGGCGGCCTCCACGTACCCCATGCCAATGCTGGCCTTGGTGAGCGGCGACACCGTGCCGCTGGTAACCTCGCCTACCCTGCGCTGCCGACTGTCGTAGATTTCGTAGCCGGCGCGCGCCACGCCTCGGTCTTGGAGCGCAAACCCCACCAGCTGGCGCGAGAGGCCTGCTTCCTTTTGCCGCAGCAGGGCATCTCTGCCCACAAAATCCTTGCTCAGCTTGGTAATCCAGCCCAAGCCGGCCTCCAGCGGCGTGGTGTGGTCGCTGAGCTCGTGCCCGTAGAGGCAGAAGCCCATTTCGAGCCGCAGCGTGTCGCGCGCACCCAGCCCGATGGGCTGCACCCCCAGCGCACGCCCGGCCTCCATGACGGCCTCCCAGAGCGCCGGCGCGTCGGCGGAGCGCACGTACAGCTCGCAGCCGCCCGCGCCCGTGTAGCCGGTGGTGGAGAGCATCACGCCCTCAATGCCGGCAAAGCGCAGCTCCTTGAACGTGTAGTAGGGCATACTGCCCAGCGGCGCAGCGCACAGCGGCTGCATGGCCGCCAGCGCCAGCGGGCCTTGCACGGCCAGCAGCGCAAAGTCTTCGGAGGCGTTGATCAGGTCAACGCCCACCGTCAGCCCAAACCGCGCGGCGTGGCGGCTGGCCTCGGCAAAATCCTTGTCGATGTTGGAGGCGTTGACCACGAGCAGGTACTTCTCTGCGCTGAAGCGGTACACGAGCAGGTCGTCCACCACGCCCCCACCCTCGTGCATCAGGCAGGAGTACTGCACCTTGCCGTCGGCCAGCGCCGCCGCATCGTTGCAGGTGATGTGCTGGATAAACGGCAGCGCCTGCCGCCCCAGCACCCAGAACTCCCCCATGTGGCTCACGTCGAACACGCCCAGCTTGCGGCACACGCAGAGGTGCTCGTCGTTGATGCCCGTGTACTCTATGGGCATGTTGTAGCCCGCAAAAACAGCCATGCGTGCCCCTAAGGATTCGTGAATTGAGGTCAAAGGTGTATTTTTCGCCTGCATAGGTAGTGTAAGTAAAGGTTAGCAGCTAACAGAGAAATGAGCTTTGTTTTTTCTATGGAAGCGCTCTACCTGCCGGACTTTGCGCAGCAGCCACGCCAGCGCCAGCGCCGAGGCAAGGATGCTCCACGCGCCGCCCGGAATGGCTACCTCCAGCGCCTGCGCATCCATTGCGAGGCCGCTGTGCGCCTTGTAAAAGTAGGTGCACACCACCACGGCGTTGTTGGCAAAGTGCGCCGCAATGGGCAGCCACAGGCTCCCGCTCCAGCGCAGCAGGTAGCCCAGCATCACCCCCAGCAGCAGCCGGGGCGCGAAGCCCTCAAACTGTAGGTGAAACGTGCTGAAAATAACCGCGGTTACGATAATGGCCGCGTGCCGGTTTTTGATGTAGTAGCCCAGCACGCGCAGCAGGTAGCCGCGAAACAGCAACTCCTCGCCCACCGCCGGCAGGATGGCCACGATGAGGAGGTTGAGCAAAAAGGTGCCCGCGTCGGGCGTCCATAGCATTCGGTTAGACATGTCGGTGAGGCTGTGGTCCATTTCCACCGCCCACTCCGGCAGGGGCAGCTGGGCGTTGAGGCTGGCCACGAAGCCAACAAAAGGAGCGGCCACCACCACCGCCGCCAAGGTTATCAGCACGTTGAGGCGTAGCGGCCTGCGGGCTACGCCCAGAAAGGCGCAGGTGCGCTTTTTGGCCACCAAAAGCGCGGCAACCAGCGGCGGCAGCAGAAATAGCCCTACGCTCTGCACAAACAGCAGGTAGCGCATGTAGGGCAAGCTCTGCGCCTCTGCGCCCGCCTGCGCAAGCATGGACGGAAAGCCGAGCACCGGCGCAAGCGCACCGGCAATGGTGGAGGTCAGCAGCAGCGATGCCACCATGCTAACCACCAGCAGCAGGAGCTGTAGGAGGGGTGTCGGTAAAAATTGCCTCATGGGTTGTTCAACATAAAAAGGAGGCTGCTCGCATGTAATACGGGGGCAGCCTCCTTCTAAGAAGCTAAAAGTCTTAGCTACTCAGGGCCAATGGCGCCCGACGGACATACGTCCGCGCAAGTGCCGCAATCGGAGCAAACATCGGGGTCAATCTTGTAGATATCGCCCTCCGAAATCGCCTCAAGCGGACACTCGGAAATACACGTACCGCAAGCGGTACAAAGATCGCTAATTTTGTGTGCCATGTTTAAAATATTTGGTTAATACTACCGCAAATATAAGGTAATCGCGGACAAAAAGCAAGCCTCGCAAAAAAAAATATCAAATAAATGCCGCCGTACAAATTTTATGCTATCTTTGTACCCAATGAGCCACAAGCAAAATATGCCCTTTTGCGCTGAAAAAGAGCGTGAAGCGTATGAAACTTGGCACTAAAAAAATTAACAATGCGTTTCGCAT
>JAITMY010000187.1 GCA_031290755.1 Prevotellaceae bacterium | reverse complement strand
CAATCTTCTGCCGGTAGCCGCCCGCGCCAAAGCTCACCTCCAGCTTCTTTATCAGGTAGCTGCCGCTGCTGCCGTCCTCGCCCTCCACGTGGGCGATGTCGGTTTTGCTCACGGCAGGCTCGCCGAAGGTTTCAAAGCCGCCCTGGTAGCCGGTGTACTTGAGGCGCTTCAGCTCCGCGGCGGTGGTGTTGCACTTGTACACCGTGCGCAGCTCGCCGTCCTTGTCGCCCACCTCTACCTCAATGCGCTTGCTGTCTGGCTGCATGGACGTGGCCTCTACCTTCAGCTTGATGTCCTCCCTTAGCCCGAACTCGCGCTGCATTTCGGCCAGCGCCTCGGCCACCCGCGCTACGTACTTTGATTTGAAATCGCCGAACGACTAATTTAGCGGGTAGCACGCTTGGTGGTTTCAAAACCTTTGCCCACCTTTGCCCCCGTTGTCGAACCAAGCTAAAACTGAAGCGCTACGCTGGCTAACCACAAACCCTCTGAAACCCGCGTGGCCGTGGAGAGAGTAACACCCTACAGCTATACTGCCGCAGCACGCCCTTTTGTTTATTAACCCTCTCATTTATTTTACCATGTCAACAACGGTTAGGGGCATTGCTCACCCGAACGAGCTGGCAAAGGACGTAGCCACCGACTACTACGTGAAGCCCGAGCTGGGGCACACCGTCCCCGCCCACCGTTACGCCCGGCGAGTGGCGCCTGAGCGTAAAAACGCAGGCCACCAGCGGCTATACCAACTTCCCCAAAGAGGTGCGGGAAAGCCTGCACCCGTCTACTATAGCGGTGGTGGCATAGCGCAGCATGCACGCTTCATACCGGTAAGTATGAAGCGTGCATACTTACCGGTATGAAGTGCTCATACTTACCGGTATGATGCGTGCATACTTACCGGTATGAAGTGCTCATGCTTACCGGTATGAAGCTCGCGCGCCCTTCGCAAGAAGCGCAAGCCTTTTGGCTTGCGCTTCTTTGCCTTGTAGCTTGGGGATGTTGACCTACCTGGACTCGAACCAAGACAAACAGCTCCAGAGGCTGTCGTGCTACCATTACACCATAGATCAATGAGAACCGAGCGCGAAGGTATAGAAAAACAGCGTACCTGCAAGCTGTTTTATACTTATTTTGGTTAAGATGTCTCGGCGCGCGGCGGCCTGCGCCCGCCCTTAGTGCCCGTTGAAGATGACGTAGAGGGCTACCATGATGGCCGCGAGCAGCGCCCAGGGGATAAGGATAGCCCGCCGGAGGGGCTTGCCCGCCCCCGCGCTCTCCACGGCAGCCTTGGCGGGCGCGGGCGCGGCCAGGCTGATGGCAACAATGGCGGCGCACAGCGCCACGAACAGCCCAAAGGAGATGAGCAGGAAGTGAACGCCCGCCAGCACCACGCCCGTGTAGTAGAGGAGGCCGGTGCCGAGGCTAAGCGCCGTGCCTGCGGTGAGCACAAGGTTCACCGAGCGCGTGGTGGTGCGCTGCCAGAACACGCTGAACAGGAAGGCCGCCGACATGGGCGGGGCAATGAACCCCAGCACGGACTGGAAGATGTTGAAGAAGCTCAGCCCCTGAATGCGCGTGATGGCCAGCGCCAGAAAGATAGACAGCACCGCGCCCCCCAGCGTAACCATGCGGCCAATGCGGTTGAGCTGCGCCGGCGTGGCGGGGAGCCGCCGCCGCTTGAGGTAGATGTCCATCGTGAACACCGCGCTCAGCGAGTTGAGCGCCGAGGCAATGGTGCCCACAAGGGCAAACATCATCACCGTTACCACCATGCCCACCAGCCCGGAGGGGAACACCGCGCTCACCAAGCTCAGGTAGGCGTCGGTGGAGTTGGCGAGCTTGGGCAGCAGCAGGAAGCACAGAATGCCGGGCAGGATGAACAGCGGGATGTCCAGCAGCTTGAGCCACGCCGCGAAGCTCGCCCCCAGCTGCCCCTGCTTCAGGTTGCGGGCGCCCAGCACGGACTGCACCATCGACTGGTCGGTGCACCAAAACCACACGCCCATCACCGGGTAGCCCAGCACCACGGCCAGCCACGGGAAGTCCGCATCGCCCAGCGGGCGGAGCAGGTTCCAGTAGCTGGGCGGCGTTTGCGCAACCACGGCGCCCACGCCCCCCAGCTTGCTGATGGCCATGCCGGTGAGCAGCCCCGACACCGCAATGAGAATTATCATCTGGTAAACGTTGGTGTAGGCCACCGCCCGCAGCCCCCCCGCCATGGTGAACGCCGCCGACACCGACACCAGTATCACCACGCAGGCCCACATCGGGATGCCCAGCACCTGCTCCATGAACACGCCGCCCGAAAACAGCGTCAGCCCCAGCCACGACACCACGATGGTAACGATGGAGTAGCACGCAATGTACCGCTGCGTGGCGCCGCCAAAGCGCTTGCCCATGAACTCGGGCAGCGTGGAGATGCCGAACCCCAAGTAGCGCGGCGCAAACACCAGCGCCAGCAGGCAGATGAACGGAAAGGCGTACCACGAGAAGTTCCCCGCCGCAAGGCCACCCTCGAACCCGCTGCTGGCGTTGGCCAGCAGCATCGACGGGCCTACGTTGGTGCCCCACATGGTGAGGCCAATGGAGAACCACCCCAGCGTTTTCCCCGCCAGAAACAGGCTCTCGCCCGGCTTCCGCTTCTTCACAAAGCTGGCCCAGTAGGCCACCCCAAAGAGCACGACCACGAAGGCTACGAGCACGGCAATGTCCAAGCCGGTGAGGTTGACAATAGTATGTTTCATACGAAGTAGTAATGGTTTAAGGTTAACGTTGGTACTCTTCCACTATCCTCATGGCCTGCTCCACCTCGGCCTCGGAGGTGAAGTCGAGGGAGAGGTGCAGGCCGTTGCCGCCGAGGTTGTCGAGCAGGGGGCGCAGCTCGGGGAGCGTTACCCAGTTGGCCATAACGGACTTCCCGCCCGCAAGTATGCGCCGGTAGAGGGGGTACCAGCAGGGGTCGCCGCCCTGCGGCTGGCCCACGCCCGGCGTCCACTGCACGGCGCTCAGCTCCTCTATCTCCAGCAGCGCGTCGAGGTGGCGCATGGCGCCCACGCCGTCGAGGTGGTAGAGGGTGTAGGGGATGCGCCGGCACTGCTCGCGCAGGTAGGGCTGCGCAAAGCGGCGGAAGTCATCCTCGGAGAACATGGTGGAGATGTCCGACTGTAGCTTGCTGCACTTGCCCGGCGCCCAGATGGAGAAGTAGCAGAAGGCCATTTCGCCCTCGTCGTTGATGATGTCGTACAGGCGGTCGAACACCTCGAAGTAGAGGGCGTTGATGGCGCGCAGCTGCCCGTCCACCACCTCAGGGCGCAGCGCCATGTCCATCAGCACGGCCTCTGGGCCTTTGAGGGCGGCCAGCACGTCTAAGCCCTCCATGAGGTCGGGCATGCCCACGAGGTAGCGCCCCTCGGCGCGGGCTTTGCAGGCGGTGAGCAGGTCGCGGTGCAGGCGGTAGCAGGGGTTGTCTTGGTCGAGCGCCACCTCGTCGCCGAAGTCGCTGCGGTGCTTAATCCAGATGGTGTCGGGGCCTGCCTCGAGCGCGGCGCCGAGGATGCCGGCCAGCGAGCCGGGGCCAAGCTGGGTGTTGGCCACGGGGAGGATGTCGGCCTTGAGCGAGCTGCGCGACAGCTGGTAGTGCAGCTCGTCGGCCCGCCACGCGGGGTCGAACCAGCGCTGGCTGAGGTCGCGCGGCGGGGCGGGCGCGGCCACGCGCTCGCGCGGGGCGCCCGCCTTGGGCATGTGCTCCCACATGCTGAGGATAACGCCCTGCTGGCGCCACCAGCGGAGGTAGCGCTGCCGGCTCGCCTCCCAGTTGTCTTTCCAAGTGTTCATGTCGTTGTCGTTATGGTTTATGCTATACTTGCTGCTTGCTCCCTCTCTCTTAACGTGCCTCCGCTGCCCCTCTACCCGCCACCCTCCGCCATTGCGAGGGTATTTCCCGAAGCAACCCAGCAAAGGAGCCATGCTTGCGCTGGATTG
>JAITMY010000186.1 GCA_031290755.1 Prevotellaceae bacterium | reverse complement strand
GACACCGGCCCGCGGATGCGCAGCAACTCGCCGCGCTCCTCTAAGAAGCTGACGTAGTGGTGGAGATTTTTGTACAAGGTGTTGCGTAGGTTATCGCGCCGGCGTTGGCGCTATTTGCAGACCTCCAGCACCCACGCATCTTTGGCGAATTGCAGCCCTTCGTTCAGGTGCCGCTTGGCGGCCTCGTGGGTGGGGTAGCTGTTCAGCGACACGCGGTAGCGGCCTTTTTCGGGGTCGGCCACCACCTCTGCGCTGTAGCCTTTTTCCTTGTAGCGCTCGGCCTTTAGCCTTGCGCCTTCGTGGGTGTTGAAGTTGGCCACGATGATGCAGTACTTGCAGCGTGCCTGCCGCGGCGCCGATGCCCTTGGGGCGGCGGGCTTGGGCTGGCTGGCCCTTACGGGGGCGGGGGTGGCTACGCGCTTGGCGGGGGGCGCCTCGTCGGGGTACTCCTCCTCTTCCTCCTCCTGCTGCTGCTCCTCCTCCTCATCATCATCCTGCGGCGGCAGCTCTGGGTAGGCCTCCTCCTGCGGCGCCTCGGCTTCGGCTTGCAGGGTGAAGTCCTGCACGCTCTTGCTGCGGTTCAGCGCCATGAACATCGCCATAGCCGAGATGGCCACCACGATAATGCCCAGCAGGATGAGCAGCGAGATGTTGTTTTTGCCCAGCGAGGCCCAGCCTGTCCGCTTCTCAGGCTGGCCCTCCCAGCCGTGCACCTTGGCAGCGGACGTGGCCGCTTCCTTTTTGCCGACGGGCGGCGCGGCTGCCTCCACCTTTGCTGCCTCCGGCGCAACGGCAAGCTCCGGCAGGCCGTAGGAGTCGCCCTTCAGGTTCAGGTTTTTGTCCATCACAAAGCTGATGTCGCGCGAGGGGCTTTGCTTGAGCACGCCCAGCCCGGGCAGCGTGAGCTTGCCGTTGGCGTCCAGCTCGAAGCAGATGTCGGTAATCAGCTGGCGCAGCCTCTTCTGCGCCTCCTCTACGCTAACGCTGTAGCGCTCGGCGCAGCGCTGCTCCAGCAGGCCGTCGTTCCACGTTTCCGATTTGGAGAACGTTACGTTTTTTGTCGGCGGGGCTATTTTATTCTTGCCAATGGCGGCAGGCTGCGGAGCCGTAACGAAGGCTCCCATCCCCGGCAGCGACACGCGGTTGTGCGCTTTTAGCAGCTCGATAAACAGCTTAGCAATTTCTTCCATAGCTCAACAATTATTGTTTCTACTCTAACGTTACTTCCCCTGTGTACAGCGCTTGGTGCTTCCAGCGCCGGTGTGTCCACATCCACGCCTGCGGCGCTCGCCGGATGTCTTCCTCCAGCGCGGCGTAGAAGCGCTTGGTGATGGCCATAGGCTCCTCCAGCGCGGCGTTTTCGCTCAGCATCACCAGCTCGTACTCGTAGCAGAGGCGCCGTGGGCAGGTGATGCGCAGGTACATCACGGCGCTGTTGAGCTTTTGCGCAATGCGCTCTGGCCCCACGAGCACCGGCGTGGGCTGCCCCAGCAGGCGCACCCAGTGCGAGCAGGCACCCTCCGCCGGCGACTGGTCGGACACCATGAGCGTCATCGTAAGCTCGCCCTTTGCCTGATGCGCCAGCAGCACGCGAAACACGTCCTTGAGCACGGCCATCTGTGCGCCAAAGCGGCTACGCGCCTCGGTAACAACGCGCTCCAGCGGCGCAAACGCCGTGGGCTGGTAGGCCGCCACCGTCTGGTGCCCGATGGAGGGCTGCACCGTGCCGATGTACTCCCAGCAGGAGTAGTGCCCCGCGAGCAGAACGCCGTCCTTCCCCTTGCTGTAGAGCTGCTGCATCATGGACAGGTTCTTGTACGCCACCGAGCGCATCACGCGCCGCCGCGAGGCGTAGCGAATGCGCAGGATGCTGAGCACGGTGTCGAAAAAGTTGCGGTACGATGCGGCGGCTATGCTGCGCAGCGCCTTCTCCTCCTTTTCGGGGAAAGCCTTGCGCAGGTTGCCCATGACCACCTTGCGCCGGTAGCCCACCACGCTGCCGGCCAAAAAAGCCAGCGCGTTGGACAGCGCACAGAGGCAGCCGCGAGGCAGCACGCCTACGCAGCGCAGCAGCGCTCGGAGTAAAAAGGAGCCTATGGCGGCCAAAAAACGTTTCATGTGGGCGAAGGTAGTAAAAAAAAGTGTAACGTGCTACTTTTTTCGCTCGGTAACGTAGTCGGCGAGGCCGCAGAGCGCCGCTTTAGCCTCCGAGTCGGGGAAGGGCAGCAGCGCCTGCTTGGCCTCGCGGCAGTAGCGGTGCGCCACCTCGTCGGTGTAGGCCAGCCCGCCCTGCTCGGCAACGAAGCGGGTAACCTGGCCTACGTTTTGGCTCTTGGCCTTGGCCGTTGCCACCAGCGACAGCACGCGGCGCTGCTCCTCCTTGCCCACCCTGCCCAGCGCGTAAATCAGCGGCAGGGTAATCTTTCGCTCGCGAATGTCGTTGCCGCAGGCCTTGCCGGTGAAGGCGCTGCTGTGGAAGTCGAGCACATCGTCGCGCAGCTGGAACGCCACCCCCAGCAGCTCGCCGTAGCGCCCTATCGCCGCCAGCCGGTCGCCCTGCGCCCCCACGGAGTGGGCGCCTATCGCGGTGCAGTTCTGAATGAGCGAGGCCGTTTTCTTGCGGATAATGTCGAAGTAGCCTTCCTCCGACCACTCCAGCCGGTTGGCGCGCGCCAGCTGCTGCATTTCGCCCTCGCTCATGTCGCGTATGGTGTTCGTTGCGATGTGGAGGAACGCCACGCTCTGGTGCTCCAGCGCCACCAGCACCCCCCGCGACAGGAGGAAGTCGCCCGACAGGATGGCCTTCTTAGAGTCCCACAGCGCCTGTATGGAGAGGCGGTTGCGCCGCTCGTTGGCCTCGTCCACCACGTCGTCGTGCATGAGGGTGGCGGTGTGCAGCAGCTCCATCAGCGCAGCGCCGGCGTAGGTTTTTTGGCACACCTCGCCGTTCACCTTCGCCGACAGGAACACCAGCAGGGGGCGCAGCTGCTTGCCCTTAACCCGGTACAGGTAGCTGGTTATCGCCGAGAGCATCGGCACGGACGATTGCAGCTGCTGCCGGAAAAACGGCTCGAACAGCCTCAGCTCGTCCTTCACTGCGTTTTGTATTTCGTGTATTGTCATAGCTACTACTTCAAAGCAAAAAGCCGACAAAGATACAAAATATTTTATGTCCGTTGCTTTTTTACCGTTTTTCCTTATCTTTGCGCCTTGATATTGGGGAGTAGATAGGTAAAATATCTCAAATAATGAAAAATCTTTCTTTCAAAAACAAGCAAAATGCTGGCTTGTGGGTGTTCTCTGCCCTGGCCGCGGCGCTGCTTTTTACGATGCTGCTGCTGAGCAGGGACGCGGGGATGTCGGGCGACGAGCACTTCCACCTCGGCCACGCCCGCGACGTGGTGAGCTTCTACAAAACGCTCGGCAAGGACTCCACCGCTGTCCACATCAACCCCAAGAACGGCGCCAGCGACCTGCACATGTTCGGGCAGCTGCCCGACAACATCTCCTACCTCATCTACGACACGCTGGGGATAGACAACATCATGGCGGTGCGCCACGCGGTGTCCTCCACCTTTGGGTGGATTGCCATGCTGTTCGCCGCCCTGCTCGTTTTTCGCGTTAGCCGAAGGTGGCCTGCCGCCATCCTCACGCTGGCGCTGTTCTTCTTTTCGCCGCGCTTTCTGGGGCACTCCTTCAACAACCTGAAAGACCCGCCATTTGCCGCGATGGTCATGATGGGCATCTACTACCTCTTTCGCTTTTTTCAAACCTTCCCCAAGCCGCCCCGCAAGGTGGTGGCTATGGCGGCGGTGAGCATTGGGCTGGCGCTGGCCACGAGGATCGGCGGCCTGCTGCTGATAGGCTACTTTGGCGTGTTTGGCGTGGCCTACTTCGCCGCGCAGTGCTGGGCGCTGCGCCGCCGTGAGGACGGACGGGCGCAGGCCGAGCGGCTCTTTCAGCGCCTGCTGCTCTACGGGCTGGGCATCTCGGCGGCGGGCTTTGCGCTGGGCGTTTTGCTGTGGCCCTACGCGCTGGTAAGCCCCTTAGCGCACGTGCGCGAAACGTTCCAGAGCATGTCGCACTGGAACGTTATCCTGCGCCACGTTTACGAGGGGAAAATGGTGTGGTCGGACACCAACCCGTGGTACTACCTCCCCAAGTACATCCTGATTACGGCGCCGCTCGCGGTGATTCTTGGCGCGGTGGCCTACCTCTTTGCCGGCGGGCTAAAGAAGGAAAACCGCTTTGGCACCTTTGTGGTTTACTTTGCCCTCATCTTTCCGGTGTTTTGGATTATCTACACCGGCGCCAACCTCTACGGCGGCTGGCGCCACGCCACGTTCATGTACCCCCCCCTGGTGGCCGCGGCGGGGCTTGGCTTCAGCGCCTTGGCGGGCATAGCCAAGCGCAGGTACATCCGGCTGACCCTGTGGGCGCTGCCGGTGGCGCTGCTGCTGCAACCCATGCTCTTTGTTGCGCGCAACCACCCCTACGAGTACGTTTACTTCAACCCGCTGGTGGACGGCATCAAGGGCGCCTACGGCAGCTACGAAATGGACTACTACTACCACTCCACCCGCGAGGCCTCGGAGTGGGTGAAGGCCGACGTGGCCCGGAGCGGCGCCCCCGACAGCGCGCGCAAAACAAAGGTGGTGGCGTGGCATCCGGCATCGGTGAAGTACTTTTTCCGCCACGATACGGCTGATTTCTCCGTCGGCTTCGTGCGCTGGAACGAGCGCGGCAACAGCGATTGGGACTACGCCATCTTCAGCATCACGGGCATCAACCCCGAGCTGCTGAAGAGCGCCAAGGCCTTCCCCCCCAAGAACACCGCCTACCAGATTAAGGTGGACGGCGTGCCCATCTGCATTGTGCTGAAGCGCGAAGACCGGCACGACCTGCGCAGCTACCAAGCCCTACAGCAGGGGCAGCTGGCGGAGGCCACAGCCCTCGCGCAGCAGGCGCTGGCCTACGACCCCTACAGCGAGCAGGCGCTGAGCAACCTCATCACCGCCTACTCCCACGCGCAGGAGCCGGACTCGGTGCTGCGGCTGGCCAAGCACTGGGCGGGCTTCAACAAGGGCAACACCACCGCCCTCAACTATCTGGCCGAGGGCTACTACAACCGGAGAGATTTTGCCAACGCTATGGTGGCAGCCAACGCCATCACGAAGCTCAACCCCCGCGAAATATCCGGCCTGTGGATAGCGGCCAACATCTACGCGCAGGAGAACAACCCCAACGCCGCGCTGCGCTGCCTCAACAGGGTAGTGCAGCTGCGCGGCAACTTCAAGCCGGCCTACCAGCTCATGGCGCAGATGTACGAGCGCACCGGCAACCGGCAGCAGGCGCAGCGCATCATGCAGGCTATCAAGAACGCTCCGAACTAAGCTATTAGGGTGTAGTGCTATCCCGCATAACCGTTTTGGGCGGGTTGCCGAACATGTCGGCGAGCAGCAGGTCGATGGGTTTTTCGCCGGTGGCGGGGTTCACGAAGGAGAACCTCATGTCGCCGGTGCAGCGGCCTACCACGTACATAGGCGCCCGCTCGCGCTCGGCGATGCGGCGCAGCAGGGGCAGGTCGTCCTCATGCAGCACTAGCCCCATGCGCTCTTGGCTTTCGTTGCCCACCAGCTCCTTGGCCGACAGCGTGGGGTCGCCAACGGGCAGCCGGCTGAGGTCTATTTCGCCGCCAGTGGCCTCCACCAGCTCCGACAGGCAGTTGAGGTGGCCGCCCGCGCCGTGGTCGTGGATGGAGACAATGGGGTTCTGCGCCCCCTCGCACAGCGCACGGATGGCGTTGAACACGCGCTTCTGCATTTCGGGGTTGGCGCGCTGCACGGCGTTCAGCTCGATGGCGTTGGCGTACTCGCCGGTGGCCACGCTGCTCACTGCGCCGCCGCCCATGCCGATGCGGTAGTTGTCGCCGCCCAGCACCACCACCACGTGCCCCGGCGCGGGCGTGGCCTTCAGGCTGTCGGCCTTTTTGCCCATGCCCACGCCCCCCGCCAGCATGATAACCTTGTCGTAGCCGTACAGCTTGCCGTTGCGCTCCTGCTCAAAGGTGAGCAGCGAGCCGCATATCAGGGGCTGCCCAAAGTGGTTGCCGAAGTTGCTCGCGCCGTTCGAGGCCTTGATGAGTATGTCCTCCGGCGTTTGGTACAGCCACTGCCGCGGGGCGAGGGCGGCTGCCGGCAGGCTGCCGGCGCTGTGGCGCGGGTAGGCGGTCATGTACACCGCCGTGCCCGCCAGCGGCAGCGACCCCTTGCCGCCG
>JAITMY010000175.1 GCA_031290755.1 Prevotellaceae bacterium | reverse complement strand
ATGAAGCGCACCTTCATGCGGGTGTCCTCGTTGGTGCCGCAGTACGTGTCCACCACGTAGAGCTTCTTGGCGGCGCCGAGCTGCTTAATGGCTAAGCCCTTGCAGCTGCTCCATACTTCGGGCGACACGGGCTTGTTGATGTTGCCGTCCCACCAAATGGTGTCCTTGGTCACGTTGTCCTTCACGATGTAGCGATCCTTGGGAGAGCGCCCCGTGAAGATGCCGGTTTTTACGGACACGGCGCCGGTGTTGGTCAGCACCCCCTGCTCGTACCCTTGGTTGCGGGCGTCCATTTCTGCCTGAAACAGCTCCTCGTAGGTGGGGTTGTGCACGATTTCGGCGTTGCCCGCAATGCCATACTTGGTCAAATCTAACTTTGTCATAATTTTTCTTTGAGTTTAAATATTATTTCTTCTTGTGAACCTAAAAAACTCGGCGAAGATAGCGAGAAAAATGGCATGGCCTGCACAGCATCCAGCTAAATAGTTGAAACAGCTCTTTTGTGCTCCATGTACGATTGCAGGATGATGCAGGCGCTTACCTTGTCCACCAGCGCCTTATTGCGCCGCGCCATTTTCTTCACGCCGGCCTCAATCATGGCCTGCATGGCCAGCTTGGAGGTGAAGCGCTCGTCGAACATTTCAACGGCGACGTCGGGCAGCAGCTGTTTCACGCGGGCTGCGAACAGCTGGGCGCCGGGCGCGGCCTCCGCCGGCAGGCCGTTGAGGTTGAGCGGCAGGCCTACCACCACCGCATCCACCTTTTGCGCCGCGGCGTAGCGCTGCACGAAGGCCAGCGCCTCGCCGGGCGGCAGCGTGGCCACGGCGCCGGCTATGAGCTGCAGCTCGTCGGTAGCGGCAATGCCCACCCGCTTTTTCCCGTAGTCTATGGCGACAATTCTTCCCATGCTTCTCCTCTCCTTCTGCTAAGTTTGTAAGCTTGCTCCCTGCTGCGTGGCGAGCATGCCGCAGGCCGCCCCGATGTCCTCGCCGCGCGAGGTGCGCACGGTGGTGCTGAGGCCGCGCTGGGCGAGCATCGTCCTGAAGCCGTCAATGACCGACGGGGGCGAGCTGCGGAATTCGCTGTCGGGGATTTGGTGGAAGTGCAGCAGGTTGACGCGGCAGCTCAGCCCGCCCAGCATGGCCGCCAGCGCTGCGGCGTGGCGCGGCGAGTCGTTCACCCCCGCCAGCATGATGTACTCGAAGCTCACGCGGCGCTGCCCCTCCCAGCGGTAGCGGCGCAGGAGCGACAGCACGTCGGCTATCGGGTGCGCCCGCTGCGCGGGCATCAGCGCCTGCCGCTCGTCGGCAAAGGGCGAGTGGAGGCTGATGGCCAGCTGGCACCGGCTTTCGTCCAGAAAGCGCCGCAGGGCGGGCAGCAGGCCAACGGTGGACAGCGTGATGCGCGTGGGCGACCAGCCCATGCCCCACGGGGCGGTGGCCACGGCGAGGAAGCGGAGCACCTCCTCGAGGTTGTCCAGCGGCTCGCCCATGCCCATCAGCACGAGGTTGGTTAGCCGCTCGCTGCCCGCCGCGCTGAACAGCTGGTTGAGCATTTCGCCTGCCGCGAGGTGCCGCCCAAAGCCCATGCGCGCCGTCATGCAAAAGCGGCACCCCATGCGGCACCCCGCCTGCGACGACACGCACAGCGTGGCGCGTCCCTCCTCAGGGATGAGCACCGCCTCTACGCCGGCGCCCTGCCCGTCCGGTGGGGCAAACAGGAGCTTCGTCGTCCCGTCCCGCGAGGCCTGCACCGCTGCCGGCGCGTAGCGCCCCAGCGCGTAGCGCTCGGCCAGCGCCGCGCGGTGCGCCGCCGAGAGGTTGCTCATGGCCGCAAAGTCGGCCACGCGCTGGCCGTAGAGCCAGCTTGCAATTTGCCGCGCGGCGTAGCGCGGCATGGCCAGCGCTGCCGCCACCTGCTCCAGCTCCGGCAGGGTGCTCCCTAAAAGTATCGGCTTGCCCGCCATAATGTTTGTAAATAATTTGTTGTAGTAGTCGCTGCTGCTTTGCTGCTTGAGGGCAACGCTAAGGCAGCACCAGCCGGAAGCCCAGCAGGTGGGTGCGGAAGCCGGGGGCGAAGCTGTGGCGGTAGGCCACGCGGCATCCGGTTGCTACGCTGCCCCAGCCACCGCCGCGGACAACGCGGTTAACGCCCGCCACAGGCCCCGTGGGGTTGTCGCTCGGCGAGCCGCTGTAGTAGGTGCTGCTATACCAGTCGCTGCACCACTCCCACACGTTGCCGCTCATGTCGTAAATGCCCAGCTCGTTGGCGGCTTTCGTGCCCACGGCCTGCGCGGTGCTGTCCGAATTGCTGTCGTACCACGCCACGTCGCCCACAGTATTGCTCCCGCTGTACCGGTAGCCTTGGCTCTGGCTGCCGCCCCGCGCCGCATACTCCCACTCCGCCTCCGTAGGCAGGCAGAATTGTGTGCCGCCGCCCACCAGCTGGCTGAGCTTGTAGCAAAAACCGTCCCTGTAGTAGTCAACGCCGTTTATGGAGTAGGCGACGCTGTCGCTTGTCCCCACTATCGCTTGCCAGCTCACGTAGTACACCGGGTAGTCGCTGCCCAAGCCGTAGGTGGAGGAAGGCGCCGTGCTGGGGTAGCTGCCCATCACGGCCTCCCACAAGCCCTGCGTTACCTCGCGCTGGCCAATGGCAAAATCACCTACCGCTACCGAGTGCGCGGGGGTAGCAATGTCCGTAGCGCCCATTGAAAGCGTGCCGCCCGCCACGGACACCATGTCGAACGACACGCCGTTGGCGGTGTAGGCGCCGCCGCCGACACCTTCGGCAGAAACCCTTACCTCGCAGGTGGCGGTTGTGTCGCCCGCCGTTGCGGTAATGGTGGCGCTGCCGACCTGTAGGGCAGCAACCCTGCCCTCTGCCACGGAGGCCACCGCAGCGTTGCTCGACGCCCACGTAACGCTCTTGTTGGTGGCCAAGGCCGGCGTAACGGTTGCCGTCAGTATCTTCGTGCCGCCCACCGCCAGCGTGAGCGTTGTTTTGCTCAAAGATATTCCCGTAACGGAAATGTTTTCTTCGGATTCGCTGCACGCGGTAAGCGTTACCGCTGCAAGCAGGCTCATCAGCGCCGCTACTCTTTTCATGCTACAATAGTTTAAAGGTTCCACAAAGGTAAAAAATAAATTGGGATATGCAAAACCGCCTCCACAAAAGGGCTAAAACATTCTTTGAGGTGCTATGAAAAAAGATTACATGGCTTGCCGAATTGCAAATTCGGCCATTTAGCAAGCGGGCATTGCCTATGCCGCTTAACCCCGAGCTGCACCTGTTCGGCGCCCCGAATAGCGCCTGTTCGGCGCCCCGAATAGCGCCTGTTCGGTGCCACGAGCTGCGGCTGTTCGGGATGCCGAATAGCGGCTGTTCGGGTTGCTGAGCTGCGGCTATTCTGCCCTGACGGTAAACTCCGAGCGCACCTCGCGGAGGCAAAGAAGATGCCTACCTGCGCGGCGTGCTCGGCGTCGCCCTCTACCTTGAGGCCGTAGCCCCTTACGGCAATCAGGCCGCCAAGGGTGATGGCCTCGTCGGTGG
>JAITMY010000155.1 GCA_031290755.1 Prevotellaceae bacterium | reverse complement strand
GGCGAGCACGGTGTGCAGCTTTTCGTAGCTGCCGCTCTTGGTGTAGGGCGCCTCGGCCACCGCTGCGCCCTCGCCGACGGGCTTGTGCCACGTGATGGAGCGGGCGTAAACCTTCTCGGCAATCTCCTTGAACACCGGCGCGGCAATAGCGCCGCCGTAGGCCTTGTTGCCGGTGTTGTAGGTTTTGAACGTTACGATGCAGCTGTACTTGGGCGCATCGGCAGGGAAGTAGCCCACAAACGACGAGAGCTTTTGGTTGGTGTAGCCCCTTTGCCCCTCTGCGATGTGCGCCGTTCCGGTTTTCCCCGCGATGCGGAACAGGTCGCTGCGCGCCCTTCGGGCGCTGCCCTGCTCCACCACCCCAAGCAGCATCTGGTGCAGCTTCTCCAGCGTTGGCTTCGAGCAAATGGAGGCGTGCACCACCTGCGGCGGGAAGGTTTTTATCGTTCGGTTTTCGCGCCGCAGCTCCTTTATAAACTTCGGGTGCACCATAACGCCGTCGTTGGCCACCGCGTTGTAGAGCGCCAGCGTTTGCAGCGGCGTAATTTCCAGCTCGTACCCGATGCTCATCATGGCAAGCGTCAGGCCCGAAAACTGGCTGACGGGGTGTATCACCGGCTCGATGCGCTGGTTGGGCAGCAGGTCGAACAGCGACACCTCCTTCAGCTTGAGGGCGTCGATGCGCTCGGAGAAATCTTTCTTGTTGATGAAGTCGCTCTTTTCGCTGTTCTTGCTCTTGTAAATGCGGTTGGAGAGGTTGATGGTGCCCACGTTCGACGATTTTTCAAACGCCTCCTGCAAGCTCAGCATCCCGCCCTTCGAGCCTTCGTCCTCAAACAGCTTGTCGTAGAGCCTCACCGTGCCGTTGCCCGTGTCCACAGAGTCCGTGAGGCTAAGCCCCTTCTCCAGCATAATCATAAACGAGGCCAGCTTAAAGGTCGAGCCGGGGTCTTTGCGGTAGCGCAGCGCGTAGTTTTCGTCCTCGGTGATGCTGCCGTCCCGCCGCTTGCGCTTGTTGGCAATGGCCCGCACCTCGCCGGTGGTAACCTCCATAATCACGGCGGCGCCCCACTCCAAGTCGGGATTTTTTTGCAGGCTGCCCGCCACCACCGTTTCGGCCATCTCCTGCAAGTCCACGTCGAGCGTGGTAACGATGTCGCAGCCGTCCACGGGTTCCACCTGCGGCGTGCTGCTGACGGGTATCCACACGTTCTTCCCCGTGGCCTGGTGCCGCACCTCCCTCCCCGGCTTGCCGGCGAGGTCGTGGTTGTAGGCGTGCTCGATGCCGGTGATGCCGCTGCCGTCGTTGTAGGTGCGGCCTACCGTGTTGCGCGCCATCGCCTCGTAGGGGTGCAGGCGGCGGATTTGGGGCTTGTTCATTAGCCCGCCGCGATTGGGGCGGTTGCGCAGAAGAGGCAGCTGGCTCAGCTGCTTCAGCTCGGCGTAGTCAACGTCGCGGTTCACCAGCGGGCGGTAGCGGTGCGTGTGCCGCGTGGCGTCGCCGACGGCCTTCTGGCGGTCGGCGCGCAGCTCTTTGGCGTACTCTCTTTCGCTCTTTTCGTTGAGGATGCGGCTCAGGCCTCTGGCCAGCGTATCGACGGAGCGGCGGAAGAGCGTGTCGTGCAGGCCCACGGCGTTTAGGTCTGTGTAGAGCCGGTACTTGATAATTGTCGTGGCCAGCAGGCGGCCGTCGTGCGCCAGGATGTTGCCGCGGTTGGCCGCAATGTCCACCGTTTTGTACGCCATCTCCCTCGCCCGCCGGGCGGTGTCCTCATTCTGCTTGCCGTCGATAACAATGCCCACCAGCGCCACCACCACGGCAACGCCAAACAGCACCAGCACAAAGTATATGAAGGTAAACCGACGGGTTATGTTAAGCTTTACTGACATTTTTTCTTGCTCCCTGTTACTTGTTCCTTGTTACTTGTTCCCTGCTCCCCGGAAGATGTTCCCTGCCTCCCGGAACTTGTTCCCTGCCTCCCGTTAATCGCTCTCTGCCTTGAGCAGCGTTGGGGGGCTGGCGGACTCCTCCAGGCTTAGCCCCCTCAGCGCTATCTCCTTCAGGACTACGGTGTGGCTGCTGAGCCGCATCCGCTCGGCGCCGGTAACGGTGGCCTCGGCCTTCAAATTTTTCACCTGCTCGCTCAGCTTGAGCTTGTACTTCAGCCTGTTTTCTATCGTGTAGCGGTTGTGGATGTAGAAAAAAACCAGCAGCGCGAGGTACATGAAAAAGCCGATGTGCTTAACCATAGCCGTGCGCAGCTGCGCGTTCCCCGTAACTACGTCGGTGAGCTTAAGCTTGGTCGCTCTTTTCAGCTCCTTGACGTCCTCAAACTCTACAACTTTTTTGCTAAATATCATACCCCTATCCTGCTATACTCGTTGTGCTATGCGCAGCTTGGCGCTCCGCGCCCGCGCGTTGCGGCGCACCTCCTCTTCGCCGGGCGCCACTACCTTTTTGTTCACCGCCTCAAACGGAGCGCTCGTGTTCCCAAAAATATCCTTCTCCTGGGCGCCGCTCACGCTGCCGTACTTTATAAAGTTCTTCACCATCCTGTCCTCCAGCGAGTGGTAGGCGATGATGGAGATGCGCCCGCCCACCTTGACCACCTTGGCCGCTTGCAGCAGCAGC
>JAITMY010000125.1 GCA_031290755.1 Prevotellaceae bacterium | reverse complement strand
CGATGGCCACGCTGACATCGTCGCCGGTGATGCTGTTGGTGATGCCTCCGGCGGTGGGGGTGCCGGCCACGGTGTCCGTGCCGTCGTAGATCTTGCTAAGGGTGAGCGTGGGGTCATTCACGGTGAGCGGACGCTTGGTAATTTCGCCGGTGCTGGTGCTGTAGTCCGCGGGCTTGCTGTAGTTGCCGGCCTCGGCTCCGGTGGGGTCGGCGTAGGCCACGGTGATAGTTTTGTTGTCGCCGACGTTCTTGTCGTCGTAGGTGGCCGTGGCGATGGCCACGCTGACATCGTCGCCGGTGATGCTGTTGGTGATGCCTCCGGCGGTGGGGGTGCCGGCCACGGTGTCCGTGCCGTCGTACACCTTGCTAAGGGTGAGCGTGGGGGCGTCCACGGTGAGCTGCAGCTTGGTGATCTTACCGGTGCACAGGAAGTTGTCGGGCTTGGCGTAGTTGCCAGATTCGGCTCCGGTGAGGGTTGCGCTGTAGGTTACGGTGATGGCCTTACCCACGCCGACGTTCTTGTTGTTGTAGGTGGCGGTGGCAATGGCCACGGCCACGTCGTCGCTGCCTACGAGGTTGGTAATGGCGCCAACGTTGGGGGTGCCGGCCACGGTGTCCGTGCCGTCGTACACCTTGACGGTGTCAAGCGTGGGGTCGGCTACGGTGAGCTGGCGGGGGTTCACGGTTACGCTTACAACCTGCCGCAGGGTCGAGGTGCTTTCGTCCCAGCCAACCATGCCGGTGTAGTCGTAGCTGACGGTGTCGTTGGGGGTGAAGAGCATGGCGTAGCCGCTGTTCGTTACCTTGGGGATGGTGTCGCTTTTTTCCCACGCGAAGGAGCCGTCGCCTACCTCATCGCTGCTTAGCGTAACGGTGGACAGCGCGTCGCCGTAGGTGATGGCCGCCGTCGCCGTGGGGAAGGTAACGGTGGGTATCGCTTTAATGGCTACCTTGCCCTTGAGCTGCGCCACGGTTACGTGGGTGGTGTCCGCCTTGAGCGTAACGCTGTACCTCAGCGTGTCGCCTCGGCTACCCGCCGCGGGCGTAACCCGCAGCTCCATGTAGTCGGTGGACAGCATGTAGCCCGTGAAGTCGTAGGTGAACGGGTTCTGCGCATCAAGGGGTATCACCTGCCACTGCCCGCCCGTGTGCCCACCGGCGTAGTACTCCAGCACGATGTTGCTCGGGTTAACCTCCTCTACCTGAATTTCGGCGTAGATGGGGATGGTGTTGTTCACGCCGCCGTTCACCACATCAACGCGGAACGTCGAGGTGGTATCTACCCATAGCCTGTTCAGGCTGCTAATGGTCATCGTGGCGGCGGCGATGGCGCCGCTGCTGCCGCTGGCGGTGGCGAGGGTTGTATTGGTTCCGTCTTCCTTAATGGTCAGCGAAAAGTTCAGCGTTTGGCTTGCGGCGCCGGGTAGCGGGGTGATACGCAGCTCCATGTAGTCGTTGGTCAGCACGTAGCCCGCGAAGTGGTAGGTGAACTCGCCCTGCGCATCAAGGGGTATCACCGCCCACTGCCCGCTTGCGCCGGGCCCACCGGCGTAGTACTCCAGCACGATGTCGTTGGGGCTTACCCCTGTAACCTTCAGCTCGGTGTGGATGGGGATATTCGCGCCGTCGTTGGTGGTGGTGGCCTTGCAGTAGCTGCGCTTGCCCACCTGTAGGTCGTTCAGTCCCTCCACCACGAGCGTAGGGGCAGCTTGCGCCGCCTCTACAGCCACGATGGCCATTAGCAGGAGCCAACATCGACGAAGTAAGTACTTTTTCATAACAGTAGCGACTTAAAGTAGCCGTTCCCCAAAACTCGCAGCAGGCGGCTTTTGTGGCGCACAACTTGGTGTTATATGTTAATTTCTGCGCCGTAAAGCGCAGGATAGTATTATTAAAGAATACAAAAATTAAGAGTCCAAATATAGCATTTTTCTTTGGAACGAGGAAGGTTTTTAGTTAGGCAATAAGCTTAATAATCTAAAAAAGGTGGCAGGGGCTATTTTTTCACGGTTAGCAGCCCCTTGGCGTAGGTGTAGAGGGCGCCGTGGCCCACGGCGCAGCGCTCCACGCCGGTGGCCACGAGCGCTGGCGCCTCGCTCAGGGCGTGCAGGTTTTGGGTGTAGAGGTTGCCGTTGGCAAGGTAGTAGAGCAGGTCGCCCTGCACGTCGAACCAGCAGGGTACGGGCACGGGCAGGAGGTGCAGCAGGGCGCCGAACTTGTCGAAGATGGCGAGGTTGCCCCCCGCAAAGCCTGCGAACACCTTGGCCTCGCGCTCCACCATGCAGCACACCTCGGCGGCCTCGTCGCCCAGCAGCGCGGCCTCGCGTGAGGTGTTGAGCGTGAAGTCGAGGTAGAGCAGGCGGCGACGGTAGGCATCGGCCACCCAGAGGCCGTTTTCTGCCGAGCGGCAGGCGGCGGTGGGGCGCAGGGCGTTCAGGTCGGGCAGGAAGAGGGGGTTGCCCAGCTGGGCGAGCTTGCTGTCGAGCAGCACGATGCGCAGAAAATCTTTGCAGAAGAGCGCCACCTTGAAGGGGTCGGAGGCGTCGATGCTGGCAATGCTGCCCAGCGGGCAGGTGTAGCGGGCTTGCAGCGCGAGGGTGGCGCTGTACTTGGCCACGCTGCTGCCCGCCACCACGTAGCAGCAGCCCTGCCGGTCGGCGGCCAGCGCCGTAACCCCCTCTACCGCCAGCGTTTGCGCCCGCGCAGGCAGGCAGAGGAGGGTGAGGCAGAGCAGGGTGAGGGTGGTGGGCTTCATGGCTGCCGGAGTAGCTGCTCCACGTACTCCCTCGTGTTGTATAGCCTCGGCACCTTGTTTTGGCCGCCGAGCTTGCCGCGGCTGCCCATCCAGCGGTAGAAGGTGCCCTCGGGGAGGCTGCGCACCGTGGGCAGGTTGAGGGTGGTGTTGTTGGCGCGCTTGGCCTCGTAGTCGGAGTTGACGGAGCAGAGCGCCTTGTCGAGCTGGGCAGTGAAGTCGGCCAGCGCGGGGGGCGCCTGCGCAAACTCAATGAGCCACTCGTGGGCGCCCTTTTCGTCGCCCTGCATGAACACCGGCGCCACCGTGTATTCGCGGACGCTGGCGCCGGTGGCGAGGCAGGCGATGCGCAGCGCGTTCTCGGCGTTGTCCACCATCAGCTCTTCGCCGAACACGTTGAGGTAGTGCTTGGTGCGCCCCGTGATTTTGATCTTGTGGGGGAAGAGGGAGGTGAACTCCACCGTGTCGCCAATCAGGTAGCGCCACAGCCCGCCGTTGGTGGTGATGAGCATGGCGTAGTTCACGCCGGGCTTCACGTCGGCCACGGTGCAGAGCTGCGGGTGGGGGGTGCCGAAGGTGGACATGGGGATGAACTCGTAGAACACGCGGTAGTCAAGCATGAGCAGCATCCCGCTGTCGGTGGGCTCGTCCTGAATGCCGAAGAAGCCTTCGGAGGCGTTGTAGGTCTCCATGTAGCGCATGTGGGGCGAGGGGATGATGGCGCGGAACTGGTCGCGGTAGGGCGTGAAGCTCACGCCGCCGTGGATGAACAGCTCGAGCTGCGGCCACAGCTCAAGGAGGTGCTGCTTGCCGGCGTGGTGCAGGAGGTAGCGCATCAGCACGAGGTTCCACGAGGGCACGCCGGCAAACTGCACCACGTTTTGGCGCAGCGTTTGCTCGGCGATGCGGCGTATTTTTTCCTCGAAGTCGGGGGTCAGGGCTACCGCCTTGTCGGGCACGCGGAGCAGCTCGGCAAGGCGGGGCGCGTTTTCGATGAGGATGGCCGAGAGGTCGCCGCAGCGGGTGCCTGCGCCAAGGCTCGTTACCTGATGGCTGCCGCCGAGGGTGAGCGCCTTGCCGGTGAGTATCCTGCTGTTGGGGAAGCGGTTGAGGTAGAGCGCCAGCACGTCCTTGGGGCCGCGGAAGTGGCAGGCCTCAAGTGAGCAGCGTGGCACGGGGATGAACTTGCTTTTTTCGGCGGTGGTGCCCGACGACTTGGCGAACCACCGCACCCTGTCGGCGCAGAGCACGCCGCGCTCGCCGCGCATCATGCGCTCCACGTAGGGGTGCAGGTCGTCGTAGGCGTGGACGGGCACGCGCTGCTGGAAGGCCTCGATGCTCCGCAGGGAGCGGAAGTCGTAGCGGCGGCCAAACTCCGCGCCGCTGGCCTCGGCCACGTTTTGCAGCAGCTGCCGCTCCTGCGCCGCCAGCGGGTTTTTGCGGAAGGCGTCAATCGCGGCGAGGCGGCGCTTGAACAGCCGGTTGAAGGTGGTGTTGATGAGGGACATAGGTGGTTTCAGGGTTAGCGGTTACGCGCCGTAGCTCCTAAGCTGCTGCGCGATGGCCGCGATTTTACTTTCTGCGTCGCTTTGCTTTTTGCGCTCCAGCGCCACGACGCTGGCGGGCGCTCCGGCCACAAATTTTTCGTTGCCCAGCTTTGCCACCACCGAGCTTAAAAACTTTTGGTGGTACGCCAGCTCGGCCTCCAGCTTTTGGCGCTCCTCTTCCGCGTTGATGAGGGCGCCGAGGGGCAGGTAGAGCTCCGTGGTGCCAACGAGGAACGAGGTGGCGCCTGCCGGTGCGCCCTCGGCGGTGGCGATGCTGCTCACGTTGGCCAGCCGCCGAGCGATGACCGCTGCGTCCTCGGTGAGGGTGCCATCGTGCAGCAGCGGCAGCGGCTCCTTTGGCGAGATGTTTTTCGACTGGCGCACGCTGCGCACGCCCGACACGATTTGCTTGGCGAAGTCGAACGCCGCTATCGTTTCGCTGTCGAAGGCCAGCTCCTCCTCGTCTGTCGTAACGCTGGGCTGCCACGCCACCATGATGCTTTCGCCCTCGGTGCGCTCGGCGAGGCGCTGCCACAGCTCTTCGGTGATGAAGGGCATGAACGGGTGCAGCAGGCGCAGCATGGCGTCGAAAATGCGCAGGGTGGCGCCGTGCGTCTCGGCGTCAATGGGCTTGCCGTGCAGCGGCTTCACGATTTCGAGGTACCAGCCCGAGAACTCATCCCAGTACAATTTGTAGAGCTTCATCAGGGCTTCGGAGAGGCGGTACTTGTCGAAGTCGTCGGCCACCTCGTTCACCGTGCGCTGCATGAGCGCCTCGAACCACTCCACCGCAATGCCGGCGTGGTCGGGCTGAGGCTCCGCATCGCTGGGTTCCCAACTTTTTATGAGGCGGAAGGCGTTCCATATTTTGTTGCAGAAGTTGCGCCCCTGCTCGCACAGCCCCTCGTCAAACGGCAGGTCGTTGCCCGCCGGTGAGGTGAGCAACATGCCGAGGCGCACGCCGTCGGCGCCGTACTTTTCCATCAGCGCAATGGGGTCGGGCGAGTTGCCCAGCTGCTTGCTCATCTTTCGCCCCAGCTTGTCGCGCACGATGCCCGTGAGGTAAACGTTTTTGAAGGGGTAGCCGCCCGCCCACTCGTAGCCCGCCACAATCATGCGCGCCACCCAGAAGAACAGGATTTCGGGCGCCGTAACCAAGTCCGCGGTGGGGTAGTAGTACTGTAGGTCGAGGTTGGGGTCGGCTTCGGGGTTGCCGGCCACCTCGGGGTCGAACACGGATATAGGCCACAGCCACGAGGAGAACCACGTGTCGAGGCAGTCCTCGTCCTGCCGCAGGTCGGCCAGCGTGAGCTGCGGGTTGCCGGCCTTTTCGCGGGCCAGCGCCAGCGCCTCGTCCGCTGTTTCGGCCACCACCATGCCACCCCCTGCGGGCAGGTACCACGCGGGGATGCGGTGCCCCCACCACAGCTGCCGCGAAATGCACCAGTCCTTGATGTTCTCCATCCAGTGGCGGTACGTGTTTTTGAACTTCGCCGGGCAGAGCAGCACGTCGTCGTTCAGCACGGCCTCCAGCGCGGGCTGCGACAGCTCCTTCATGCGCACAAACCACTGCATGGACAGCTTCGGCTCAATCGGCACGTCCGTGCGCTCCGAGAAGCCCACCTTGTTGGCGTAGTCCTCCACCTTGTCGAGCAGGCCGGCCTCCTGCAAGTCCTTCTCAATGCGGCGGCGCACCTCGAACCTGTCCACCCCCACGTAGTGCTGCGCCCGCTCGCTCAGGGTGCCGTTGTCGTTGAAGATGTCGATAGCTTCGAGGC
>JAITMY010000199.1 GCA_031290755.1 Prevotellaceae bacterium | reverse complement strand
TCAGTCGTTCAACCTCATCTCGTTCAAGAACGCGATGGAGAACGTGGCGCTGCCCCTGTTCTACCAAGGCGTGCGGCGGCGGCGGCGCAACGTGCTGGCGCTGGAATACTTGGATAAGCTTGGCCTGAAGGAGTGGGCGCGGCATACGCCAGCCGAGCTTTCGGGCGGGCAAAAGCAGCGCGTGGCCATTGCCCGTGCGCTCATTTCGCGCCCGCAAATTATCCTCGCCGACGAGCCTACGGGGGCGCTCGACAGCCAAACCTCGCACGAGGTGATGCAAATCCTTCGCGACGTGAACAAAAACGACGGCATCACCATGATTATTGTAACCCACGAGCGCGGCGTGGCCGACGCCACCGACAAAATTATCCGCATAAAAGACGGCGTCATTGAAGCGATTGAGCAGGGCAAGGGAATTATTGCGGGGGGAATGAAGTAGTGCATCAAGAGCTATGTTTGACTTAGACCTTTGGCAGGAAATATTTAGCGCCATTCGCAAGAACAAGCTGCGGACGTTCCTCACGGGATTTTCGGTGGCGTGGGGGATTTTCATGCTCATCATTCTGCTCTCGGCGGGCAACGGATTTAAGAACGGTGTGATGAGCAACTTTGCCGGACGCGCCACGAACACGGTGGAGGTGTGGGGCGGGCGCATTTCTATCCCCTACAAAGGCTTGCCGCAGGGGCGCCGAATTCAGCTCGACAATAAAGATTTTGAGCTGGTGGAGCGGCGCGTGCCCAAGGCCGACAACGTGGGCAGCGACTTGTGGACATCCGGCATGGTTACGTTTGGCAGCGAATTTTTCGGCTGCCAGATGCGCGGCGTGTACCCAAGCGTGAAGCTGATAAATAACATTGACGTGAAGCCTGGCGGGCGCTTCATCAACGAGGTGGACATGCGCGAAAAGCGCAAGGTGGCGCTCATTGACGAGAGGCTGCGCATGATGCTGTTCAAGAGCGAAAACCCCGTGGGGCAGTACATCAAAATACTCGGCGCAATGTTTCAGGTGGTGGGCATTTACGAAATCAACAACAACTGGGGCAACAACAACACGGTGTACATTCCGTTCACCACGGCGCAGCAGCTGTTCAACAAGGGCTACGGCATCAACTCGGTGAGCTTCACCATAGAGGGATTAGATACGCGCGAGGCAAACGAACAATTTGACACCACGCTGCGCAAAAAATTCGCCGCCTTGCACCACACCCACCCCGACGATCGGCGGGCTATCGGCATCCGCAACGAAATGGAAAACTACCTGCAAACGATGTCGATATTCGACGCCATATCCCTGTTCCTGTGGATTATCGGCATCGGCACGCTGACGGCAGGGGTGGTGGGCGTGAGCAACATCATGCTCATCACAGTGCGCGAGCGGACACGGGAGTTCGGCATTCGCAAGGCGCTGGGCGCAAAGCCGGCAGACATTTTGCGGCTCATCCTGCTGGAGTCGGTGCTCATCACGGGGCTGTTTGGCTACGTAGGCATGGTGCTGGGCGTGGGCCTTTCGGAGGCGCTGAGCACGGTAATGGAGCAAGGCGGGGGTGGCGGCGGGGGCATGTCCATCCTCAAAAACCCCACGGTGGACTTGAACATTGCCCTGCTTGCCACGCTGGTGCTGGTGATTGCCGGCATGTTGGCGGGCTACTTTCCGGCACGCAAGGCGATAAAAGTTACGGCAGTGGAGGCGATGAGAGCGGAATAAAATTTTTGAATTATTATGTTTGACACAGACCTCTGGTACGAAATATGGGTAACCATTACGCGCAACAAAATGCGAAGCCTGCTCACGGGCTTTGGCGTGTTTTGGGGCATATTCATGCTGGTCGTCATGATGGGTTCGGGCACGGCGCTGCAAAACGGCATTATGAAGCATACGGAGGGGTTTGCTACCAACACAGCGTTTTTTTTCACCCAGCTGACCGGCAAGCCCTACAAGGGATTTCGCAAGGGGCGCCACTGGGACATGCACAACGGCGACATTGAGGTGGTACGCAAAACGGCGCAAAACGCCATGTACGTTTCGCCCATGCTCTTTGGCGGGCGCAGCGAGGGCAACGTGGTGTACCGCGACAAAGCAGGCGCTTACAACGTGCGCGGCCTCTACTCCGACTACGCCAAGGTGGAGCAGCAGCGACTCCCGTTTGGTCGATTCATCAACGAGGTGGACATACTGCAAAAGCGCAAGGTGTGCGTCATCGGCACGCGCGTGTACGAGGAGTTTTTCAAAAAAGGAGAGAACCCCATTGGGCAGCTCATTCGGGTAAAAGGCATTTATTTTCAGATTATTGGCGTAGCAGATGGGGTGTCGGGCGTCAACATTGGTGGGCGTTCGGCGGAGTCGGTGTTCCTGCCGTTCACCACGTTTCAGCAGGCGTATAACCAAGGCGATATGGTGCATTTTCTGGCAGTAACCGCCAAGTCTGGCGCTAACATGGACGAATTGGAAAAAGAGGTGAAGGCCATTTTGCGTGCGCAAAACAAGGTTGCCCCCGACGACGATCAGGCAGCAGGGGGCTTCAACTTAGCGAAGCAGTTTGAGATGTTCGACAGCTTGTTCACCGGCATCCGGCTGCTGGTGTGGTTTGTGGGCATTGGCACGCTGCTGGCGGGGGTGGTGGGCGTGAGCAACATCATGCTGGTAACGGTGCGCGAGCGCACGCGCGAAATCGGCGTGCGGCGGGCGTTGGGCGCTAAGCCGTCCAAAATTATTGTGCAGATAATGACCGAGAGCCTGCTCCTCACCGCCCTTGCGGGCTTGCTGGGATTGAGCGCCGGCGTGGGCTTGCTGAGCGCGGTGGACACGCTACTCAGCGCCAACCCCAACCCCGACATGTTTTTTATGAACCCGCGCATTGATTTTGGCGCGGCAATAACTGCCTCTGTGGTGCTGCTGTTTTGCGGTATGCTGGCGGGCGTTATCCCGACGTGGCGGGCGCTGAAAATAAAGGCAATAGATGCAATAAGGGAGGAGTAAGATTAAAAAGAAAGGGTAAGGTAGTCAGTTGTACGAAATTTTCGTACAACTGAAAGTATCATATCTCAAATCAACGCTAAATCTATTAAATCGCTGAAAGAAACAAAATAAAAAAACTACTATGAAAAAAATTATCCGTATCATTCTGCTTGCGCTGCTGGGCGTAATCGTTGTCGGAACCTTTGTGTTCCTGTGGAAAAAATCGCGACCGAAAGAGGTGGTGTACGAAATTGTTACGCCGGTGCGTAAAACCATCGAGAACAAAACCGTGGCCACCGGCACGGTGGAGCCACGCAACGAGGTGTTCATCAAGCCGCAAATCAACGGCATCATTGCCGAGCTGTACAAGGAAGCGGGGCAGTCCATCAGGGCGGGCGAGGTGATTGCTAAGGTGAAAGTCATCCCCGAAATGTCGCAGCTGAGCGATGCCGAATCCAACGTGCGGCAGCAGCAAATCAACCTTGAGTACGTGCAGCAGGTGTACGACCGCCAAAAGGCGCTCTACGAGCAGGGCGTGATTGCCAAGGAGGAGTTTCAGAAGTCCGCCACCGACCTCACCATGCAGGAGGAGGCGCTGTCGCAGGCGCGCGAAAGGCTTAGCATCATCCGCGACGGCATCTCGAAAAACGCAACCTCGTACAGCACCACGCAGGTGCGCTCTACCATCACCGGCATGATTTTGAGCGTGCCCGTGAAGGTGGGCAACTCGGTGATACAGTCCAACACCTTCAACGAGGGCACCACCATTGCCGCCGTTGCCGACATGAGCGACATGATTTTTCTCGGCAAGGTGGACGAAACCGACGTGGGCAAGGTGCACGAGGGCATGAACATTGCGCTCACCGTGGGGGCGCTGGAGAACGTGAAGTTCAACGCGCGGCTGGAGTACATTTCGCCCAAAGGCGTGGAGGAAAACGGCGCCATTTTGTTCGAAATAAAGGCTGCCGCCACCATCCCCAAAGATGTGTATATTCGCGCCGGCTACAGCGCCAACGCCGAGATAGTGCTTGCCCGCGCCGACAGCGTGCTGAGCATCCCTGAGGGCTGCCTTGAGTTCCGCAACGACAGCGCTTTTGTGCACCTGCTCAAAACCGAAACGCCCCAGCAAACCTTTGAAAAACGCTTTGTGGAGGTGGGGCTTTCCGACGGCATCAACATGGAGGTGAAGGCAGGGCTGACGGCGGAGGACAAAATTCGCGGGCACGAAAAAATGGACATGATGAACATGATGATGCCTAAAAAATGATAACGGACACCTAAGCTTATCCGCTGCATGAAAAAGTTTTTTTTATTTACCGGCTTGTGGCTACTGTCTGGGGTGGCCACGGCAGCGCCAAGCAGCTACCACGCTGAATGGCGTCAGGTAGATAGCTTGCTAAGTAAAGGCTTGCCACAGTCGGCAGCGAAGATAGCGGAGCACGTTCTCGACGAGGCGCTGCGCGACAACAACGCACCGCAAATAGCCAACGCCGCCATGTACCGCATTGCGGCGCAGCGGCTGCATCGGGAGGAGGCGCACGTGCTCGCCATTGCGCAGGTGGAGGCGCTGATAAAAGAGGTGAAGGCCCCTGCCAAAAACGTGCTGCACGCCATCGCCGCCGAGCTGTACTGGCAGCACTACCGCGCAAACCGCTGGGCTATCGTGAGGCGAACCCCCGTGCAGGCCGGCAGCGACACCGCATCTGACGTGCGCACCTTCGACCTGCGAAAAATAGTTGAGCGGTGCGAAAGGCACTACGCCGCCTCGCTGCACAACGAGCGCGAGCTGCAAAAAATACCCGTGGGCAGCTACAGCGCAATCCTAATCCGGCAGGACGAATCGGAGAAGTATCGCCCCACGCTGTTCGATGTGCTGGCCTTTCGCGCGGCAGATTTTTACCGCGACAACGACGCGGAGCTAACCCAACCTGCCGACATGTTTACGCTCAGCAAGGCCGAGTATTTCGCACCTGCGCCACAGTTTTCCGCGTGCAAAATAGCGCACCACGACAGCATTTCGTTCACCTTCCGCGCCATCACCCTGCTGCAAAAAATCATCGCCTTCCACCTGCCCGACAGCGACCCCACCGCCCTGATAGACGCCGACCTGCACCGCCTCGACTTTGTCTGCCGCCACGCTGCGCTGCCCAAAAAGGACAGCCTGTACGTGGCCACCCTGCAAGGCATGGCCGCGCAGTATGCCGCCCACCGCGCCTCGGCTGAAATCCTGCTTCGCATGGCGCAGCATCACAGCAAGCTCGGCGATAGCTACGACCCTTTTGCAAACCCCGCGCCGCAGTGGGAAAAGCGCACCGCCCTGCGCCTCGCCGAGCAAGCCATTGCGCAGCACCCCGGCAGCATGGGCGCCAAAAGTTGCCTCGCGCTCAAGGCGCAAATAGAAACCCCCGACGGGAACATCACCACCGGCGAGGCCGTGCTCCCCAACACCCCCTTCGTGGCCAGCGTGAGGTACAAAAACATGCCTACGCTGCGCCTCGCGCTGCTACCCGCAAGCTTTGAGGAAGAGCTGCGCCAAAAGCGCGAAAGCAGCGAGGAAAAAACCGCCCGCTACGCGCTGCTGCTGCCCCACGCCGTCAAAATATGGGAGGTGGCGCTGCCCGACACAGGCGACTACCAGCCCCACACCACCGAAATTGCCATGCCGGCGCTGCCCGAAGGCTACTACGCGCTGCTCGCCATAGCGCCGCAAGATAGCGGCAAGCTTTCCATTTTAGCCGAAAGTAAAATTTGGGCAACAAGCATTGGCTACGTCAAAAAACAGCTCGACAGCCTGACCGAAATTACCGTCCTGCACCGCGCCACGGGGCATCCGCTGGGCGGCGCCACCATGCAGCTATACAGCAAACGCTTTGACTACAAAGCCGCCCAAGTGCTGTACGCCGACACCTACGCTGCCGACACCAGCGGCGCTATCGTCGTTGCGCAGCAGGATAAAAAATATTGGCGACTCTCGATGCTCTTCAGGCACGGCAGCGACGCCTACGCTGCCGAAGACCTCTACCTGCACGACGCCTACCGCGAGCCGTACCCTCAACATCAGGTGCGCTTTTTCACCGACCGCAGCGTGTATCGTCCGGGGCAAACCGTGCACTTCAAGGGGCTGGTGATGCTGGCAAAAGACGAGCTGCACGCCGAGGCCGCAGCGGACAACAGCCTGCGGGTAAGCCTGCACGACGTGCACGAGCAGCAGCTCGAAAGCCTCGACGTGCGCACCAACGAATTTGGCTCGTTCGCCGGCAGCTTCACGCTCCCCGCAGGCGGGCTAACCGGCGAGTGGAGCCTGCGCACCTCCCTCAACCGCGGCAGCGCACTCTTCCGCGTGGAGGAGTACAAGCGGCCAAAGTTTGAGGTGATGCTGGAGCCAACAGCAGACAAGCTCCGCCCGGGCGACAAGGCCACGGTGCGCGGCAAGGCCGTTGCCTACGCGGGCAGCGCGGTGGGCGGTGCGCAAGTGCGCTACAGCGTGCGCCGCAGCGCGGTGTTCCCGCTGCTCCGCCTCGGCGGGCGCCAGCCGCTATCGCCCACCCGCGAAATCAGCGAGGGCGAGGCCACCACCCTACCCGACGGCTCGTTCAGCATCACCTTCACCGCCGAACCCGACGAGGGGGTGGACAAGAAGGACAGGCCGCTGTTCACCTACGAAGTCAGGGCGACGGTGAGCGACGTGAACGGCGAAACCCACGAGGCCACCACCTCCGTGCCGGTGTGCCACAGCGATGCGCCGGTGGTGCGCACGAGCATTGGCGAGCAGGTGAACTTGGACAGCCTGAAATCGGTAACAATCACGGCGACCAACCTCAGCGGCCAGCCCCTGCACGCGCAGGGGAGCCTCACCGTGTGGAAGCTGCGCAACCCCACGCAAGCGCTGCATCCGCGCAGCCTGCCGCGCCCCGACAAGTTCGTCATGTCGCGGCAAACATTCGCGCAGCTGTTCCCCCACGAGCCATACGGCAACGAGGACGACCCCGCCGCTTGGCCGCACGAAAAGCGAATGCTCACCCTCGCCTTCGACACCAAAGCTGCCGACACCTACCCCGTTGCCAAGGCCGGCAGCTGGCCGGCAGGCCGGTACGTTGCCGTGCTCACGGCCTGCGACGCCAGCGGCGACACGGTGAAAAGCGCCACCTACTTCGCCGGCAGCCAACCGGAAAAAAGCAAGCTGCCCCCCGCCGAGCCGCTGTGGCTCGACGTGCTGGCCGACTCCCTGCACCCCGGCAGCACCCTACGGCTGGTGGCCGGCAGCTGCTTTGCCGGCGTGCGGGCAACCCTCGAAATCAGAGGGCACAGGGGCGTGCTGCTCAAGCGGCAAACGCTGAACCTTGCCCCCGACAAGCCTCAGGCGGCGAGCTTCCCCATTGCCGAGGAGCACTGCGGCGGCGTTTCCGTATCGCTATTTTTCGTGAAAGACAATCGCTACTACCTCCGCAGCAAGGTGGTAAGCGTGCCCTACAGCCACAAAAAGTTGAGCGTGGCGTTCGCCACCTTCCGCGACAAGCTGCAACCCGGGCAGCGCGAGGAGTGGCGTATCACCATTAAGGATGAGGACGGCAAGGCCGTGGCAGCCGAGCTGCTCGCCTCCATGTACGACGCCGCGCTCGATGCCTTCGCCCCGCAGGAGTGGCACTTTTTTCCCTGGGTGGACAACAGCCTCTCGCCCCGCGAAGCCACGCCCTACGCCTTTCGCACAGCTACCGGCATTGTCCAAAGCAGGGCGTACCCACCGCGCTACGAGGCGCCGCTTAGCCGTGCCTACGACGCGCTGCGGCCACTACGCATCGCCTACGGCGATGAAGCAGTAGTGCCCGCCGTGGCCAGCCGGGGCGTGGCCGCCCGCCCTATGATGATGGCCGTGCGCAAAAACGTCAGCGCCGCCGACGCCGCCGCCGCTGACGTCGCAGAGGTAGAAGCGCAGCAGACCGTGGCCGCTGAAGCGCCCGCCGTGCGCACCAGCTTCAACGAAACGGCCTTCTTCTACCCTCAAATAAAAACCAACGAGAAGGGCGAGGCCACGGTGAGCTTCACCCTCCCCGAATCGCTAACCCGCTGGAAAATGCAGGGCTTGGCGTGGACGCCCGACCTCAAGGTGGGCAGCATTCAGCGCGAGCTGGTGGCGCAAAAAAGCCTGATGATATTCACCAACCCGCCGCGCTTTTTCCGCGAGGGCGACACACTTTTTTTTAGCGCAAAGCTCACCAACCTTTCCGACAAAAAGCTGAGCGCTTCCGCGCAGCTACAGCTCTTCGACGCCTTCACCATGCAGGCCGTTTCCAGCCGCTTGCTGCTCGACGACAGCGCAAAAACCGTACCCCTCGCCGCCAACGGCAGCGCGGCGCTGCGGTGGAAAATGCACGTGCCGCAGGGCATACAGGCCGTGGCCTACCGCATCACCGCCACCGGCGGCGACTTCTCCGACGGAGAGGAAAACACGCTCCCCGTGCTCACCAACCGCATGTTGGTTACGGAGAGCTTGCCCCTGCCCATTCGCGGCAAGCAAACAAAAAGCTACGAGCTGGGCAAGCTGCTGACCCACCAAAGCCCCACGCTGCGCAGCCACGCCCTCACGGTGGAGTTCACCGGCAACCCCGCGTGGCACGCCGTGCTGGCGCTGCCCTACCTGATGGAGTACCCCTACGAGTGCGCCGAGCAGCTCTTCAGCCGCTACTACGCCAACGCCGTGGCAGCGCACGTGGCCGGCAGCAGCGCCGCCATCAGGCGAACGTTTGACCTGTGGCGCAGCTACCAGCCCGAGGCGCTGAAATCCAGCTTGGAAAAAAACGAGGAGCTGAAGTCGCTGCTCATCGAAGAAACGCCGTGGCTGCGCAGCGCACAGGGCGAAAGCGAGCAGCGGCGCCGCATCGCCACGCTGTTCGACCCCAACCGCATGGACAGCGAGCAGGAGCGAACGCTGAAAAAGCTACAAGAGGCGCAGCTCCCCAGCGGCGCGTTTGCGTGGTTCGCCGGAGGGGGTGAAGACCGGCACATCACCCAGCTCATCGTGGCAGGCATGGGGCGGCTGCGGCGGCTGGGCATACGCAGCGCCGCAACGCCAACCGAGGCGCTGGGCTACGCTGACGCGCGCATCGCCGCCGATTTCGCCGACATCAAGCGGCAGGCCGCCGAGCGCAAAGCAGACTGCGACAAGGAGGTTCACCTGAGCCACACCGCCGTGCACTACCTCTACGCCCGCAGCTTCCACATCGCCCAAAGCCCCGTGCCGCAAGGGGCGCAGGAGGCGTTCAACTTTTTCAAGGCGCAGGCGCAGCAGCACTGGCCGCAGCAGCCGGCCTTCATCAAGGGCATGATAGCCCTGGCCCTGCACCGCTACGGCGACACCATAGCGCCGCCGCAAATCATGCAGTCGCTCACCGAAACAGCCCTGCACAGCGACGAGGCAGGCATGTACTGGCGCAGCGAAAACAGCTGGATGCAGCGCCAAACCCCCACCGAGGCGCAGGCGCTGCTCATCGAGGCCTACAGCGAGGTGGCAGGCGACCAGCAGGCGGTGAACGAAATGCAGCTGTGGCTGCTCAAGCAAAAGCAAACCCAGCAGTGGCCTACCACCAAGGCCACCGCCGAGGCGGTGTACGCCCTGCTGCTCGGCAACGTCGGCCAGCTGGCCGACGGCAAGCCCTGCGACGTTACGGTGGGCGGCAAGCCGCTGCTGGCCGATGGCGAGGCGGTAGAGGCGGGCACGAGCTACATCAAAAAAACGTGGAGCGCTGCCGAGGTAACGCCCAACATGGGGCACATCTCCGTGAGCAACCCCAACACCGGCGCGGCTTGGGGCGCAGCCTACTGGCAGTACTTCGAGCAGCTGGACAAGATCACGGCGGCGCAAGCGGGCGTGCAAATTGAAAAGCGGCTGTTCGTGAAAGAGCACACGCCCAGCGGCGACGCGCTGCGCGAGGTGGCGCCCGGCAAGCCCATCAAGCTGGGCGAAAAAGTTACGGTGCGCCTCACCATTCGCGCCGACCGCGACATGGACTACGTGCACCTCAAAGACATGCGGGCAGCGGCCTTCGAGCCGGTCAACGTGCTCTCAGGGTACCGCCATAGTGGCGGCTTAGGCTACTACGAATCGACCCGCGACGTGGCCACCAACTTCTTCATCGCGCAGCTGCGCAAGGGCGCCTACGTGTTCGAGTACGAGCTGCTGGCCACGCAGCAGGGCGAATTTTCAAACGGCATCACAAGCCTGCAATGTATGTATGCCCCCGAGCTGGCCGCCCACAGCGAGGGGATTAGCGTAAAAATAGAGTAAGCAAAAACATTCAAAAACAATATTTCGTATGAACAAAATTCTCACTTCCGTAGCGCTGCTGCT
>JAITMY010000185.1 GCA_031290755.1 Prevotellaceae bacterium | reverse complement strand
CGATGGGAGCTATGCCGTGCGCTGCAATAGCGCAGGAGGCTAAGACAGATGATGGGCTGAGCTTCTCAGTCGGCGCAGACGTAGTGAGCAGCTACGTGTGGCGCGGGGTACATCAAGGCGGAGGCGCCCACGTGCAGCCTGCGCTGGGGTTGTCCTACAACGGGTTTTCGCTGGGCACATGGGGCAGCGTGGACATCGGCGGCTTCGGCTGCAAAGAGGTGGATTTGAGCGCGGGCTACAGCATTGCCGGGCTTGACATCGCCGTAACCGACTACTGGTGGGCAGGCGAAGGCGCGTACAGCTACTTCACCTACAAAAAAGACGCCGGCAGCGCTCACCTTTTCGAGGCCTCGCTGGGCTACTCGCTGCCGATAGCGAGCTTCCCCCTGCACCTGTCGTGGGCAACCATGTTTGCCGGCGCCGACTACACGTTCGACGACAACGGCGACGACAAGCGGGCGTTCTCGACCTATATTGAGGCCTCGCTGCCCTTCACCGTGAAGGACGTTGCGCTGGAGGCCGCGCTGGGCATCAGACCGTGGGAGTCGCCGGCATACGCACTGGGGAACCCCCCGTCGTACTACAGCCCGGATTTTGCGGTGGTGAACCTGTCGCTGAAGGCTACCAAGGAGATAAAGATTACCGATAGCTTTACGCTACCGCTCTTTGGCCAGCTGATTTTTAACCCCAACGCAGAGGACATATTTTTAGTGTGTGGTATTAGCTTTTAATTAAAACAAAAAAGGAGAAAAAACTATGAAAAAGATCGAGGCAATTATCAGAAAAACCCGCTTTGAGGATGTCAAAGATGCGCTGCTTGATATAGACATCGAGTGGTTCTCGTACTACGATGTACGCGGAGTGGGCAAGTCGCGCCAAGGGCGCATATACCGTGGCGTGGTTTACGACACGAGCAGCATTGAGCGGGTGCTGATAAGCATCATTGTCCGCCAAAAGAATGTCGAAAAAACGGTGTCTGCCATTCAAAAAGCCGCCTACACGGGCGAGATTGGCGACGGGCGCATTTTCGTCATCCCCGTGGAGGACGCGGTGCGCATTCGCACCGCCGAGCGAGGCGACATTGCTCTTTACAATGCGGAGCAAGAGAAGTAAACCAATAACCATAACCAAAAAAACGTATAAATACTATGAAAAAATACATGCACTATTTCTGCTTTAAAGCTGCGGCGACGCTGCTTGCCGTGCTGCTCGGTACGCTTGGGCTGCACGCTCAGGAGGCCGCCGAAGCTGCCGCGGAGGTCGTTACTATCAGCAACATTACCGAGCTGGCCTTATCGCTGGACACGGTGTGGATGCTGCTGGCCGCCATGCTGGTGTTCTTCATGCAGCCCGGCTTTGCGCTGGTGGAGGCTGGGTTTACGCGCACCAAGAATACGGCCAACATCCTGATGAAAAACTTTGTGGACTTCATGCTGGGGTCGCTGCTGTTTTTCGCCGTGGGCTTTGGCATTATGTTTGGGGCAGGCTGCTTCTTTGGAACGCCCAACTGGTTTGACCTAAGCTTCCTTCAGCACGATTTGCCGGTGGAGGGCTTCTTGGTGTTCCAAACGGTGTTCTGCGCCACGGCGGCCACCATCGTGTCGGGCGCCATGGCCGAGCGCACCAAGTTCTCCATGTACTTGGTTTACACTATCTGCATCAGCGTGCTGATTTACCCCGTTTCAGGGCACTGGACGTGGGGCGGCGGCTGGCTGATGAACGGCGACGAGGGCAGCTTTATGGCCACCGCTTTTGGCGCCCCGTTCCACGACTTTGCAGGCTCCACCGTGGTGCACTCCGTAGGCGGCTGGCTGGCGCTGGTGGGCGCGTGGGTGCTGGGGCCGCGCGTGGGCAAGTACAGCAAGGAGGGGAAGCCGAGGGCTATCCCCGGCCACAACCTCACCATCGCCTCGCTGGGCGTGTTCATCCTGTGGTTCGGCTGGTTCGGGTTCAACCCCGGCTCGCAGCTGGCGGCATCGGGCATGGAAAACAGGACGGCCATCTCGCACGTGTTCCTCACCACCAACTTGGCGGCCTGCGCAGGCGGCTTCGTGGCGCTGCTCACCGCGTGGGCAAGGTACAAGAAGCCCTCGCTGTCGCTCACGCTCAACGGCGTGCTGGCAGGCTTGGTGGGCATCACCGCGGGGTGCGACTTGGTGTCGCCCGTGGGCGCCCTCATCATCGGCGTGCTCTGCGGCGTGCTGATGATATTCTCGGTAGAGTTCATTGAGAAGGTGCTCAAAATCGACGACCCGGTGGGCGCCTCGTCTGTGCACGGCGTTTGCGGATTTGCAGGAACCCTCCTCACCGGCCTGCTGGCTACCAGCGGCGGCCTGCTCTACGGCGGCGGCAGCGGCCTGCTCCTCGCGCAGCTGTTCGGCGCGCTGGTCATCGGCGCGTGGGCTATCGTGATGGGCTTTATCGTCTTCAAGGCGATAGATAAAATCTTTGGGCTGCGCGTGGCCAAGCGCGTTGAAGATGAAGGCTTGGACATTTACGAGCACGGAGAAACCAGCTACAACCTTTAGTAAAAACAAAGTAAGCAATGGAAAATTTAGTAATCAACAGTGGCAACACAGCGTGGATGCTGG
>JAITMY010000039.1 GCA_031290755.1 Prevotellaceae bacterium | reverse complement strand
AGGGGCGCTGCGGCACGGGATGCTCTACAAGCTGCTGGTGCGCTGGCGCGGCGGGCAGGGCGAGCGCCTGCCCTCGCACTGCCGCCGCGTGGTGCAGGACGAGGCCACGCACATCTTCTCCGCGCAGGTGTGGAACCCTGCGCCCTACGCCTGGCGGCACCCCCTCCCCAGGGCGGTGCGCGCCCCCCTAATTTACGAAGCCCACGTGGGCATGGCCACGGAGGAGTACCGCGTGGGCACCTACGCGGAGTTTCGCGAGAAGGTGCTGCCGCGCATCGCCCGGCTGGGCTACAACACCCTTCAGCTGATGGCCGTTCAGGAGCACCCCTACTACGGCTCGTTCGGCTATCAGGTGTCGAACTTCTTTGCGCCCAGCTCGCGCTTCGGCACGCCCGAAGAGCTGAAGGCGCTGGTGGACGCGGCGCACGGCCTGGGCATTGCCGTCATCCTCGACGTTGTGCACTCCCACGCCGTAAAGAACGACAACGAGGGCTTGAGCCACTTCGACGGAACGGAGCACCAGTTCTTCCACGCCGGCGCCCGCGGGCTGCACCCCGTGTGGGATTCGCGCTGCTTCGACTACGGCAAGAGCGAGGTCATCACCTTCCTCCTCTCGAACCTCAAGTACTGGATGGAGGAGTTCCGCTTCGACGGGTTCCGCTTCGACGGCGTAACCAGCATGATGTACCTGCACCACGGGCTGGGCAAGGACTTCACGAGCTACGGCATGTACTACGACGAGGCGGAGGACGAGCAGGCCATCACCTACCTCACGCTGGCCAACAAGCTCATCCACGCGCTCAACCCCGCCGCCATGAGCATTGCCGAAGACGTGAGCGGCATGCCCGGGCTGGCCGTGCCCGTGGCCGACGGCGGCATGGGCTTTGACTTTCGCATGAACATGGGCATCGCCGACATGTGGGTAAAAACGCTCAAGGCGAAGCAGGACGAGCAGTGGCACGTTGGCGACATGTTCTACGAGCTGACCAACAAGCGCAGCGACGAGAAGACCATCTCCTACGCCGAGTGCCACGACCAAGCTATGGTGGGCGACAAGACCCTCATCTTTTGGCTGCTCGACAGGGAGATGTACACCGGCATGGACGTGTTCACGCCCAACCTGCTCGTTGACCGCGGCGTGGCGCTGCACAAGCTCATCCGCCTTGCCACCCTCGCCACCGCCGGCAACGGCTACCTCAACTTCATGGGCAACGAGTTTGGCCACCCCGAGTGGATAGACTTCCCGCGCAAGGGCAACGGCTGGAGCTACGACTACGCCCGCAGGCAGTGGCGCTTGGCCGACGACACCAACCTGCGCTACCGCTTTCTACAGGCCTGGGACAAGGCCATGATTGCGCTGGCGGCGAAGGAGCAGCTATTCGGCCACCGCCCGTTTGCCATCGTGCAAAACACAAGCGACCAAGTGCTCATCTTCAAGCGCGGCGACCTGCTCTTTGCGTTTAACTTCAACCCCACGCAGTCGTTCACGGGCTACGGCTTTGAGCTGGAGGAGGGAGAGTACGCCGACGTCCTTTGCAGCGACAGCAAGGCCTTTGGCGGCTTTGGCCGCGTAGATGCAGGCGTGCCGCACTGCACCGCGCCGGTGGGGGGGAGCAACATGCTTCGCCTCTACCTGCCCAGCCGCACGGCGCTGGTCATAAAGAAGAAGCGCACCTGAACATGCTTCAGGTGCGCTTCTCTGCGTTGCGCTTGGCGGCGGCGCGGGCTACTTGGCGTAGCTCACGGCGCGGGTCTCGCGGATTACGGTAATCTTCACCTGCCCCGGGTAGGTCATCTCGTCCTGTATCTTCTTGGCCACCTCCATTGAGATCTTTTCGGCGTCCTTGTCGCTAACCTTTTCGCTGCCCACTATCACGCGCAGCTCGCGGCCTGCCTGAATGGCGTAGGTTTTCGTTACGCCCGGGTACGACAGGGCGAGGTCTTCCATGTTTTTAAGGCGCTTGATGTAGGCGTCAACCACCTCGCGCCGGGCGCCGGGGCGGGCGCCCGATATGGCGTCGCACACCTGCACGATGGGCGAAATGATGGAGTTCATCTCCACCTCCTCGTGGTGCGCGCCAATGGCGTTGCACACGTCTGGCTTCTCCTTATACTTTTCGGCCAGCTGCATACCGAGGATGGCGTGGGGCAGCTCGGGGTCTTCGACAGACACCTTGCCAATGTCGTGCAGCAGGCCTGCCCGCTTGGCGGTCTTCGTGTTCAGCCCCAGCTCCGTGGCCATGATAGCGCAAAGGTTGGCCACCTCGCGCGAGTGCTGTAGCAGGTTTTGCCCGTATGACGAGCGGTAGCGCATGCTGCCGATGAGCTTTATCAGCTCGGGGTGCAGCCCGTGCACCCCCATGTCTATGGTGGTGCGCTTGCCTATTTCGACAACCTCCTCGTCAATGCGCTTCGACACCTTGGCCACCACCTCTTCAATGCGTGCCGGGTGGATGCGCCCGTCGGTTATCAGCTGGTGCAGCGACAGGCGAGCTATCTCACGCCGCACGGGGTCGAAGCCCGATATGAGGATGGACTCCGGCGTGTCGTCCACCACAAACTCCATGCCCGTGGCCGCCTCCAGCGCCCTAATGTTGCGCCCCTCGCGGCCAATGATGCGCCCTTTCACCTCGTCGTTTTCGATGTGGAACGTGGTTACCGAGTTTTCGACGGCCACCTCCGTCGCCACGCGCTGAATGGTTTGCAGAACAATGCGCTTGGCCTCCTTCCCTGCGGTCATCTTGGCCTCGTCCACTATCTCGTTGATGTACGAGAGCGCCTGCGTTTTGGCCTCGGCCTTCATGTTTTCCACCAGCACGTTCTTGGCCTCCTCTGCGGACATGTGGGCGATGACCTCCAGCTTGTCGTTGTGCTGGTGCCGCTCCCTGTCCATTTCCTCCGAGCGAGCTTTCAGCGACTCCACCTGCTGCCGCAGGTTATCGCGCTGCGCCTCAATGTCTGCCTTCTTGCGCGAGGCCTCCTCCATGCGCTGGTTCACCTGCTGCTCCTTTTGCTGAATGCGGTGCTCCGCCTGCGTAAGCCTGCTGCTCTGCTCGTGCATGGCCTTATCGTGCTCGGCCTTCATCTCCTGAAACTTTTCTTTGGCTTGCAGCATCCGCTCCTTCTTTACCAGCTCTGCCTTTTCCTCCGCCGCCTGTAAGATTTTTTTACTTTTTTTCTTAGTTGCGAAGGTTACTATAAAGTACGATGCGCCACCTCCCACGATGAACGCACCTGCAAACGTCAACAATTCAATCATAGCTATATATATTTAGAGTTAAAAATCAATAAAACACACAATTCAAAACTTCTACGCTTACCATCATCATCCAAACAAGGCTCTCCCTCTCTCTCTAAAAAAGCACAAGCTCCCAAAAAAGTTTTGACGAAAACTCAAAAAGAAAACTTGGGGCTACCGGTAGTAAGCTCGAACGTCCACCGCGCTAAAATTAGCGACCTATAAAAGGTTGAGGCCTGTTCTTAATGTTACCCGAGTTTTACCCCACTGGTTAATATGTTAGTTTTCGCAACATGAATTGAAAGCTTGTGCAGATATAAACTTCTATGTAAAAGAGCATTTTAAGCGTATTCGCTGTTTTCGGCAGCATAGTCTAAAAATTCCGACAGCTTGCTGTCTAAATCCTGTAACCCCTTGGTGGCCGCGGCCATGTTTTGGTTTCGCTCGCTTTCCACAGCTTTCAGCGCAAGGAACAAGCTGGCCAGCGCGAGCCAGTCCTGCACGTCTTTGTTCGCGTAGAGCTGCTTGAAGCTCAGCATTTTTTCGTTGACGAGCTTCGTAGCCAAGCGCACCTGCTCTTCGTCGTTACGCTCCACCTTGAGCGGATAGTAGCGCTCTGCTATGTTTACCCGTATAGAAAGTTTGCTCTCCTCCATTGAAAAAATACCGCTATTTACCTTGCCAAAAGCATAATACACTTATCAATCTCCCGCACAACTTTGCTGATTTTTTCCTTCGCCTCATCGGGGGCCTCGTGCG